>JAGDDB010000207.1 GCA_017958265.1 Oscillospiraceae bacterium
AAAGTCTGGAACAGGTCTGCCACATCTGTCCGGTACAGCTACCGGGAAGGGAAGAGGCGGATGGAGCGGGCCGCGGCGCTCCTCAGGGAGACGGATGAATCCGTCGGGGAAATTGCGGCAGAGATCGGATACAGCAATGCAGGCAGATTCTCGGAGCTCTTTAAGAGAGAATACGGGGATACACCCCTGCAGTATCGTATGCGGCAACGCGGAAAATGAGAAAAATTATCGCATAGGGCTTATTGAGAAAAAGTCGCAGCAGGAGGCTTGAAATTCTTTATTGACTCCTTTATTCTATACCAGAGTTAAATCCAACTAACCAATACATCCGAAAAGAGAAAAACGGATGGAGCGTATGAGAAAAAGGAGACATCTATTATGAAAAAGAAATTTTTATCAGCAGTTTTGAGTGCTGTATGCGCGATTTCTTTGACGGCATGCACAAATACCGATCAAAACACACCTTCCGCTTCGTCGGAGAGCAACAGTGAGAGCGTCGCTGAAGAAACCCCGGCCGAGGCAGAAGGCGTTTTTGTACTCATGAACATTCCTTACGGCGATTTTTTTGCTGCGGAATTTGAAGGCGGCGAAAAGGTCGATGCGGTTACCAGCGCCACCATGAGCAAAGCCGCCAATGAGAAACTTGCGGGCGGAACCTATCATCCGGAGGATAACAGTAAGATCCTGGGCATCACATACCCGGTCTATGTCCGGGAGGCAGAAAGACTTGACGGGACATTAAAGATGAATGAGGAGGCTCAGCTCTTTGCCGCCGCCGATTATGCCTATACAGAGCTTTCCGATACTCCGGATTATTATAAGGAATTGAGCGTGGATGCTTCCGGGAAATTTGTTTTCGGCAAGTCCGAGGGCGCGGAAGAAACTATTTCCGGTGATGATGCAAAAATTGAGACCGAGACACGCTGGGGCGATTACCAGATCGAACTGGATCAATCCCTCTCCGAACTGACAGTCTGCGCGGCAGGCATTCATACGACGGACGGAAAATCCTACGGCTTCCGCGCCCTTGAAAATGTATGGCGCGGCTTCGAGATTGCCTTCGCCGTAACGGAGGAATATCAGGAGCCCCATGGCAACACGGTCGCCTATGAGCCTTATGCGGATCTGCCGGGCAAAACCATTGATGAAATTACACTTTATACAACTTCCGGTGTCAGAAAGATGAATGTAAATCTTTATCTTCCGCTGAAATTCAAAAACACGATAACAGTGGCGGATGCCGCGGCTGCATCCGGGAGCACGGCGGTTTCCTTCGAAGGTTTCCCGGAAGACTATCGTTTTGCATACGAAGTGACCGGCGCGGGAGAAGAGCTTGTATGCAGCGGGGATGCCATCACATGGAAGAAGGCCCTTGCAGGCGTCTACACCCTTTCGGTGAGCGATCAGTCCGGCGTTTATGCACCTTATCATACTTCGTTCATTCTCTCCACCGACAAGAAGGCGGCGGCCGCAAAAGAAGACGGCATTGAAAAGGCAAAAAATGCTTCCGATGAGGAATTCGAGGCGTACATAAAGAATATTACGGGCTATGTTGTAAACGGTGAGGAAATCGCGGGCTCCGGCAAACGGGGGGCGAAAATCATCAAGGAGGACGGTACGGCCGATAAAACGCTGAACAAAGTCTTCAGCGAAGTCGGGGAATACGATGTGGTAATCGAATCCGCGGGATCTCCCGATACGGAGATAAAAGTCACAATCACGGAAGTCGCGCCGGAAGAAGAGAAAAAAGAGGGTGGCAAATAAAATGCGAAAGGATATACAGTCATGATATTTATCGTCTCTTTGCTTACGGCAGTCTTATTTGTTCTGATATTCGAAAAAGCTATCAAGAAAAAACCGGCGATATTTTATCTGCTCTCGGTATCCGTATCCCTTGCTGATATCATTCTCACTCAGCAGGGGATATCTTTTGACGGCTTTTTCGGTATTTATATCCGGCCGATGTTTCATAATGCGACATTGGCGGCGGCCTTCTTTGTGCTGGTGATGTATGCCAATACTTTTGAGAACGGCTCGGACGCCATAAAGCTTCTCATGCCTTTGCGGGGAGAGCTTTCCATTATGGCCTCTGTGCTTGCCGCCGGACATATTGTCGCATATGGGCAGGTATATTTCTGCAGGCTTTTTACGCAGCCTGAGAGTATGCAGCCGGCAATTCTGGCAGCGACAATCCTTTCCCTGCTCCTGCTTCTGATTCTGATCCCCCTTTTTCTCACCTCATTTCAGAAAATCAGACGCAGAATGAAGCCGAAAAGCTGGAAAAAGCTGCAGCGGTCCGCCTATTTGTTTTATGCGCTGGTCTATCTGCATGTGATCCTGTTTCAGTATAGGAGCGCGCTTCGTGGAGACAGCCGTTCGATCCTGAATGCAGTCGTATATTCGGCTGTTTTTCTCTGGTATTTTGTGTGCAGGATTCTGAAGGCACTTCATTTGAA
>JAGDDB010000208.1 GCA_017958265.1 Oscillospiraceae bacterium
AAAAAGCAGTTTAAACGCCGTCTTACCGCGCCGTCTTTTTTGGAGAGCTACAAAAAGATCCTCAAAAGCGGCGGAGAAATACACTTCAAGACGGACAATGTGCCGCTGTTCGATTGGTCCGCCGCGGCGATAGAGGGGGCGGGCTACGCGGTGAGCGAGCTGACCCATGATCTGCACGCGAACGGTCCCACGGGAGTAATGACGGATTACGAAAAGAAGTTTTACGCGGAGGGAAAGCCTATCTGCAGGCTTGTGGGAACAAAGACATGAAACTCATATCATGGAACGTCAACGGTCTCAGGGCCTGCCGCGAAAAGGGCTTTGAGGAGTTTTTCAGGAGCATAGACGCGGATATGGTCTGCCTGCAGGAGACCAAGCTGCAGGCGGGGCAGATAGAGCTGGACACGCCGGGATACGGACAGTATTGGAACTACGCCGAAAAAAAAGGCTATTCCGGCACCGCGCTGTTTACAAGACCCGAGCCCCTGAGCGTCAGCCTCGGCATAGGCGAGGACAGGCATGATCATGAGGGCAGAGTGATCACGGCCGAGTATGACGCCTTCTGGCTGGTGAACGTTTACACGCCGAATTCTCAGGACGGTTTGAAAAGACTGGACTACCGCATGGACTGGGAAAAGTGCTTCCGGGCATATCTTATGCGCCTCGACGAGAGCAAGCCGGTGGTGGTATGCGGCGACATGAATGTAGCCCACAGGGAGATAGACCTGAAAAACCCGTCGACCAACCATAACAATCCCGGATTTACCGATGAGGAAAGAGGCTGCTTTTCAGGACTGCTCGAAAGCGGCTTTACCGACAGCTTCAGATATCTTTATCCCGAGCTTGAGGGCGCCTACTCCTGGTGGAGCTACCGCATGAGAGCCAGAGAAAGAGGGGTAGGCTGGCGCATAGACTATTTTCTCGTTTCCGACAGGCTCAGAGAGAATATATCCAAGGCTTTCATATGCAGCGAGATCTACGGCTCGGATCACTGCCCGGTCGGGCTGGAACTGCTATGGTGATAGGAAACGTCCGTATAGACGGACTGCTTGCCCTGGCGCCGATGGCGGGCGTCGCGGACGCGGCCTTCCGCTCGGTATGCCGGGAGCAGGGCGCGGCATACGCCGTGACGGAGATGATAAGCGCAAGGGCCCTGATGTATCAGGACTCCAAGACCCTCACGCTGCTTGCCCGCTGCGATAACGACCTGCCGCTGGCCGTTCAGCTTTTCGGCCGCGAGCCGAAGATAATGGCCGACGCGGTGAAAAAGGCGAGGGACATATCGGGCTGCGAGGTCATCGACATCAACATGGGCTGTCCCACCGGAAAGATAGTGCGCAACGGCGAGGGCTGCGCGCTTATGCGGGATCTGCCGCTGGCGGAGGAAATAATCCGCGAGGTGGTGAAGGCCTCCGACGTACCCGTTACGGTGAAGATGAGAAAGGGCTGGGACAGGGGCAGCGTGAACGCCGTAGAGCTTGCCCGCATAGCCCAGCGCGAGGGAGCCGCCGCCGTCGCGGTGCACGGCAGGACAGGCTCTCAGCAGTATTCCGGCAAGGCCGACTGGGATGCGATACGTCAGGTCAAGCAGGCGGTGGATATACCCGTTATAGCCAACGGAGACGTGTTCGAGCCGCACGACGCGGTGAGGATACTGAAGGTCACGGGAGCGGACCTGATATTCATAGGCCGCGGCGCCATGGGCGACCCGTGGATATTTTCAAGATGCGCCGCGGCGCTGGAGGGCAGGGAGCCCGGAGCGATGCCGCCGCCCGGAGAGCGGGCGGAAACCGCCCTGAGGCAGTTTGAGCGGGCGCTGAAAATAAAGGGAGAAAAAATAACCTGCCTGGAAGCAAGAAAGCATTTCGCGTGGTATTGCCGCGGCGTGCCCTACGCGGGCTATGTCAAGGCGGAGATATCGAAGATTGCGTCAATGGACGACATATACAGGATCGCAGACCTGATAAAAAGGGAACTGGGGTGATGACTTGACAAGAGACGAGGAAAAGGAAATTATCGGCGCCGTTCTGAGCGGAGATAAGGACGCTTACGAAAAGCTGGTGCTGGAATATCATAAAAGCGTATACAACATAGCTCTGAGGATGACGGGCAGCCCCGAGGACGCCTGCGACATTGCCCAGGATGTGTTTTTCAAGGCGTACAGGTCGCTGAGGCATTTCAGAGGCAGCGCCTCCTTCGGAAGCTGGATATACCGTGTGGCTTCCAATATGAGCATAGATCATCTTCGCCGCCAAAAGCGGCAGCACACCGCGGAAACGGTATATCTTGACGACAGCCGCGAGGGCGAAAGACCCGCCGAGATACCGGATGTGAGCGGCGAGCCCTACGGGGAGCTGGAAAAAAAGGAAATACGAAAAGCCGTATGCGAAGGTCTCGACATGCTGCCGGAGGAGCAGAAGCTCATCCTGGTGCTGAGAGAGGTAAACGGCCTGAGCTATGCCGAGATCGCGCAGACCCTGAAAATAGAGCTCAGCACGGTGAAATCCAGGCTGTATCGGGCGCGGGCGCACCTCGCGGATTGTTTGCTCAAAAAGGGAAACTTTTTTGAGTCATATTCGTCAAACAAGAGGAAAGGGGGGTGAGCGGCGTGTCCGATTGCACGAAATACAATACTTTGATCAGCGCGGCGGTCGACGGAGAGCTCGACATAGACGAAAAAGCGCAGCTTGAAGCGCATCTTCGCAGCTGCGGGCAGTGCCGTTCCTACCTCGAGATAATGCGGAAAATGAGCGAAGCCCTGCGCGACTCCGCCGAGGAGCCGCCGGAGAAGCTGAGCGAATGGATAATGGCGGACGTCAAGCTGCATAATTCCCGCCGCATCTTCGGAGCCTACGGGCGCTATACCGCGCTTGCTGCGGTGATATGCCTGGTCATACTCGGCGCGGCGGCGCTGAGACCGCGGCTGACCGCCGGAAAGAACGGCCTTAAGGCCGCCGACTCCGTGGTCGAGGCGCCGATGGCCGTATACGCGGATCAGTCGGTGACCGGAGAAGAAAGCGCGTCCGACGGCGGGGACGACGCGGCATACGGGCTGCACGCGGACGCCGAAGCGGGCCCCGGGAAGGAAGCAAACGGAGAGGCGTATGCCGTAGGAACGTATCCGGCGGACGCGGCCGAAGACGAGAGCGAGTATAAGTACGCGAACGGGGAGCCCGTGCCGGACGCGGCCTTCTCCGGCTATGACGGCTACGGCCAAAACGCCTCAGAGGAGCAGGACGCCTTCGTTTCCGAATTCGAGACGTCGAGAGGCTATAAAAAATATACCGCGATGGATTACGAGGAAAAATTCTTTGAGGTCGCGGTGATATACGGAGAGGCTCCCGATGAGCTCGACGGCTGCGAGATCCTTTTGAGCGAGGGCGAACAGACCGATTACCGCGTTCCGAAGGAGCTCATGCAGAGTCTCGGCAGCGAGGGAGTTTTCTCGGAGATATACTTCAACGATCTTCTAAGCGATTACGGCCTGGTAATGGTGCTGAAGGGATAAGGAGCGGACATTATGGAAAAAATGACGAAAGAATATGCTCGGGAGAAACTGTTCGGGCAAAATCTCGACTGCGCGCAGACGGTGTTTTCCCACTTTGCGGAGGAGCTGGATCTGGACGAGGAGGACGCTTTGAAAATAGCCTCCGGCTTCGGCGGCGGCATGCACCACGGCGGCGCCTGCGGCTGCGTTACGGGCGGGCTCATGGCGCTCGGGATGAAATACGGCTTTGCCGACGGTACCGACGAGGTCGGAAAAAACCTCATGAACGAAAAGGCGCAGAAATACATGGCGCTGTTCCGCGAACGCTGCGGCGCTCTGAACTGCCGCGAGCTGCTCGGGACCGACGTGAGCACCACCGAGGGGAAAATGAAGGCGGGAGAGGTCATACCCCTGCGCTGCCCCGGCTTTGTCGAGGCTGCCTGCGATATACTCGACGAAATGCTGTCGGAATAAAGGATTGCCCGAAAGGGCGAAAACACATACAACTTAATTGGGCCGCCGCAAAACTTTTGTTTTGCGGCGGCCCGATCAATTCGTCGGCTGCTGCGACGGGATCATTTCTTCAAAAACGCCTCGAGCCTGTCAAGGCCCTTTTCTATGTTCTCTGTGGAGGTGGCATAGGTCCAGCGCAGATAGTTGGATATGCCGAAGCCGCCGCAGGGGACGAGCGCGACGTTCTGCTGCTCGAGGAAGGCCATGGCGAAGTCGTTTTCGTTGTTGATCTTCACCCCGCCTATCGTGCGGCCCACGACCCGGTCGATATTCATCATCACATAGAATGCGCCCTCGGGCTTGAGACAGCTCACGCCGTCAATGCGGTTCATGCGCTCCACCATAAGGTCGCGGCGCTGCTGGAATACCCTGCGCATTTCTTCAACGGAGCTCTGGTCGCCGTTGAGCGCCTCAATGGCGGCGTATTGGGATATGGTGCTGGGCGCGCTGGTGGAATGGCTGAGATAGTTGGACATGATCTTTGCCAGGCGCGGCTCGCTGGCGGTATAGCCTATCCTCCAGCCGGTCATGGCGTAGGATTTGCTGACGCCGTTTACTATGATCGTGCGCTCCTTTATCTCATCGCCGAGAGAGGCGACGGAGGTAAAGCTGCGGCCGTCGTAAAGCAGCTTGCAGTATATCTCGTCGGCCATTATCCATATATCGTGCCTGACGCATATTTCGCACAGCGCCTTGAGCTGCTCGCCGGTATAGAACATGCCGGTGGGGTTGGAGGGATTGTTGAGGATGAGCAGCTTGGTCGCGGGCGTGATCGCGGCCTCGAGCTTTTCGGGCGTGAGAAGGAAATCCTCGGCCGCGGTGGTCTCCAAAGTAACGGGCTTGCCTCCCGCCATGGCCACCGCCTCGGCGTAGGTCACCCAATACGGCGCGGGGATGATCGCCTCGTCGCCCTCGTTGAGAAGGCAGACCAGGGCTATGTATATGCTGTGCTTCGCGCCGCTGGCGACGACTATCTGACCCGGCTCGTAGCTTACGCCGGTATCGGCAAGCAGACGCGCGCATATCGCCTTTTTGAGAGCCGGAAGACCGGAGGCGGGAGTATACTTGGTCTGTCCGCCCTTGATGGCCGCCACGGCGGCTTCCTTGATATTTTCAGGCGTGTCGAAATCGGGCTCGCCGGTGCCGAAATTGATAACGTCCTTGCCCTCGGCCTTGAGCTTGTTGGCAAGAGCGCTCACCGCAAGAGTGCTCGACTCATGCACCGCCGCCGCTCTGTCGGAATATGATCTCATGATTATGACCTCCGATCGCTTAAAGAGAATTATGTTTCAAGATTATATATAGAAACTTGCAAAATAGCAAACAAAATATGAAAAAAAAAGCCGAACATGAATATTTCAAATGACGAAATTTCATTTTCGGCCGCTTCTTTTTTTGTCTGCTTATACGAATACGGACAAAATCCGCCTATAAAAGCGCTCCGCCTATGGCGGAAGCCGTGATCACGCTGCCGAGATCCACTCTGATCCCGGAGGCGGTGAAGCTTTCTTTGTTCTTTTCGGATATATCCACCGCGGCGACCGTGCTTATGCCGCGCTCACGGGCTGTTTCGACAGCCAGCTTTCGGGCCAGCTCTTTGGCGCAGAGCACGGCGGCGTCCCGCTGCTTGAAATACTTCGTCTCGCGCTGAGAGCAGACGAAATATCCGTCTATGCCGCTTGCGTTGTGATCCGGTCTGACCTCTACCTCGACCGCGGCGGATACGCTGCCCGATACCGCGCCGACGGCGTTGGCGACGCCCGCGTTGGGAGGGATGACGCACTCGGCGCCCAGCGCCTTTGCCACGTCCGGCAGGAAAATATGAGTCGGAGCGCCGATGCCCACCAGAGCGGCCGATGAGGTGAAATCAAGGTCAAAATATCCGCTCGCCCCGCTTCTCAGCTCATCCCAGCGCAGGGCTATGATGTCCTTCAGCTCCCGGCTGAGACCGTTTCTTGCCAGGGCGGGATATTTGTTCTGAAGCAGTATACGCACGATGGCGCAGTAAAGTGTCTTCTTTATGCGCTCGTAGACCTCGCCGCAGAAGCCGTCAAGCTCTTCGGCGCCGTCGCCGCGGCCCATGCAGCGCAGTATGAAGCGCACGGCGAGCGCGGCTGCATCGGCGTCGTACATAGCAAAATCGCCGGTCAGCTGCATTATATCGGTGGGCGTAAGGCCCGAGCGGAGAATGACGCCCTCCGCCTCGAGCCGCTCGGATTTCAGCGTATATATCTCCCGCCCGACGGCCTCGGCGGCGTCGCGGAGCATAAGCGGGCCGTTTTTGAGGGCGCGGCACAGCGCCTTTTCATCTTCGCTCCAGGCGGAGTCGTTTTCTATATCCCTTACGAGGGTGAAAAACTCGTGAAGGGGGCGGGTATGAGTGACGCGGCTGGCCAGAAGCTCGCGCAGTTTATCTTTTATATAAGGATAGCGCGTCGCAAGCAGCGACAGGGGCACGGCCCTGTCGGCGCATATGTCGAAGCTCTCGCCGCGGCAGCGTATGGCGCTGTCGCCGCCGAGAGCAAAGGTATCGATGAAAACGCCCTTTACGAAAGTGCGCCAGCCGCCTATGCTGATGCCCTCCTCGGCACGCACGGCCTGGCCGCCCTTTACAAGGGAAATATCCGTGGTGGTGCCGCCCATATCCACGATTATGCTGTCCGGCTTTCCTGCAAGGGCCATGCCCCCCAGCACGCTGGAGGCCGGACCGCAAAGTATGGTCTCGACGGGATGAGTGCGTGAAAAGGCACGGCTCATAAGACTGCCGTCGCTGCGGACTATCATGACCGGACAGCTTACTCCGAGCCGCTCAAAGGCGCGCTCTATGGCGGCGAGAAAAGCGTTTATCACGGGGATGAGGCGGGCGTTGAGCAGCGTGCCCGCGCCGCGCCTTACGCTGTTGAGACCGGAGAAAAGCTCGCTTGAGCATACTATCGGAATGCCGGGGCGAAGAGCGGAAAAAAGCTTTTTCGCCTCTCTTTCGGCGGCGGCGCCGTTGTTGACCGCGTAGGTCTCCACTATGCCGAGGCTCTCGGCGTCGCTGAGCCATTCGGCGGAGCTTGCCGCCAGCTCGTCCCAGTCCACCTGGGGAAGCACCTTGCCGTCGAAGCTGCCGCTGCGTCCGCTTACGAAGACCTCGTCCGGAGAGCGCAGACCGAAATCGGCGCCGACGCGGCCGAGGGTATCGCCGTCCTGACCTATGAAAAGCAGCTTGGCGCGGCCGCCCTTTCCTTCGACGCAGGCGTTCGTGGCAAGAGTGGTGGACAGAGAGGCAAAGTCCGCGCGCTTGACGAGCTCGCGGTCGAGCCTGTCCAAAGCGTCCGAGATGCCGAGGGAAAGATCCTCCTTGGTGGTAAGCGATTTGGAGGAGGAAAGTACCTTTCCGGAGTCGAAATCATATATAACGGCGTCGGTATACGTTCCGCCGGTGTCGATGCCTATTCCTATTTTCATCCTTTTGGTCGTCCGTCCTTTCCGGAAAAGGATAGCGGAGCAGAACTTCTGCCGCCCGAGAGCATATCTTTTCGGCGCATTTTGCCCCTTTTTTTCGCTTTTTCCCCGCCTATAACAGAAAGAATGTAACACAAAGGCAGGGAGGTGTCAATAAAAGCGAATGTAAACCGGCACATAATGAATATTCAGGCGGAACGGCCGCAAAAAGGAAACGTAAAAATGCCGTTTTCAAGCGAGTTTTGAACATTATCAACAGAGTTGTCAACATTTTTTATTCACAAAAAAGCGCGAATATTATTCAAATGAGTTGACATAACGACATATTTTTCCTTCTTATTCACCCTGAACGGGGACATTTTTCATAAGGTTACAGAAAATAGACATAAGAAACGCGGGAAAACACTTATGTAAACGGAAAAACTCGAAAGAAGTTTACAAAAAAATATCAAAATAATTAAAAATAGCCTTGCAAATGAAACCGGACACATATATAATAGCGAATGTGGGGGCAAAGGGCGCTTTGTGCCACGATGTGGAGGATAAAATGACAGGAGAGTACAAGCACAGCATAGACGCCAAGGGGCGGCTCATAGTTCCCTCGCAGCTGCGCAGGGAGTTAGGCGAGCTGTGCTTTGTCACGCTCTCCATGGACAAGTGTCTCTGCGTTTATTCGGCGGAAAGCTGGGATCAGTTCCGCGCCAAGGTGGACGCGCTGCCCATGAGCCAGTCGCGCAGGATGCGCGTGGTCTTTGCCAACACTGCCGCCTGCGAGCCCGACGCTCAGGGCAGGATACTCATCCCCCAGAAGCTGAGAGATATCGCGGGCATAAAAAAAGACGTTACCGTGATCGGCTTTTCCAATCATGCCGAGATATGGGACAGCGAAGAATATGAAAAGCTCGAGGCCGAGGAGCTTACTTTGGAAAATATCTCGGCAGCCATGGAAGGCCTCGGGATTTGAGCGGAGAAGCGCATGAGCCGGTACTGCTTAAGGAGTGCATCGACGCTCTGAATATCAGGCCGGACGGGATATATGTGGACGGCACGCTCGGGCGGGCAGGCCATTCCCGCGAGATAGCCCGGCGGCTTACCACGGGACTGCTGATAGGCATAGACAGGGACGAGAGCGCCATAGAGGCGGCAAAGGAGATCCTCGGGGAATTCGGCGGCAGAACGGTCCTTGTGAAGAGTAATTTTGATTGTATCGCCTCGGTGCTGGACGGGCTCGGGATAGAAGCGGCGGACGGGATGCTGTTCGATCTCGGCGTGTCCTCGCCCCAGCTGGACGAAACGGAAAGAGGCTTTTCGTATTCCTCGGAGGCGCCGCTGGACATGCGCATGGACCGAAGCGAGTCCCTGACGGCCCGCGAGATAGTGAACCGGTGGGACGCCGGGAAGATAAAGGACATCCTTTTCCGCTACGGCGAGGAACGCTGGTCTGCCCGGATCGCCGCCGCCATAGTCAGGCGCAGAGAAGTCAGGCCGATAGAGACCACCACCGAGCTTGCCGAGATCATAAAGGGCGCCATGCCCGCCTCCGCGCTGAGAGAAAAGCAGCATCCGGCGAAGCGGAGCTTTCAGGCGCTGAGGATAGCCGTGAACGACGAGCTGGGCAGCATAGAGCGCATGCTCGATGCCGCGCCGGACAGGCTTGCCGGCGGAGGCCGTCTGTGCGTGATAAGCTTTCATTCCCTTGAGGACAGGCTTGTAAAGCAGGCGATAATAAAAAGAGAAAACTGCTGCACCTGTCCGAAGGATCTTCCCGTATGCGTATGCGGCTTCAGGCAGACCCTGAAGCAGGTGGGCGGAGTAGTGACGCCCGGCAGCGAAGAACTTGAGAGAAACCCGCGTTCGCGCAGCGCAAAGCTGAGGACGGCAGAGAAAATATAAAGGGAGCAGACAGATAATGGCGGATCACGCTGACGTACTTTTCGGTAATCTTGCATACGATCCCTTTTTCGGCACCGCGGTGCGTGAGCCCGTACCCGAGTATGCCCCGCCAAAGCCTCGGGAGGAGCCGGTCCCGGAACGGCCCGCCGAGCGTCCGGCAGAAAAGGTCCGCGTACAGCCCGAGAGGGCGCCCGTCAGGAGACAGTAGGTTTCCTTCTTCGCCGTGGTCGGATCGCTGTGCACGGCCGTGCTGCTGGTACTGGTGCTGTTTTCTTATATTCGCCTCAACGCCGTTTCGGTTGAGTCGGTGCAGCTTGGGCAGGAGATAGAACGGCTGCAGGAAGAGAACAAGAGGCTGCAGATAAGCTACGAAAGCGCGTTCAGGCTCGAGGAAGTGGAAAAATACGCCGTCACCGAGCTGGGAATGGTAAAGGCCGAGACCGGACAGGTGATGTACATAAACAACAGCCAGGCGGACAGGGCCGCGATCTTGGGCAGCTCGGGCGCGGGCGGACCGGCAGAAAAAATAGTGCGCTTTTTCCGGAGGCTGGCGGAATATTTGAAATAGGCGCCGGCATATCAGTGATATGTGCCCACTGCGCCGTTTGTCTGCGCGGAAAGACCGAAAACACCCGCTGGAGGATATGACATATGGCGGATAAAAAACTGAAAGATTGGCTGAAAAGGCCGGACGGAATGATCATTCGCCGCACACTGGTCCTGATGACTGTGTGCGGCATAGTTGCATTTATAGTTCTTATCGGGCAGCTGTACCGCATAATGATAGTTGACCACGAATTGTACGAATCCCAGGCCGTGGAGCAGCAGATGAGGGAGACC
>JAGDDB010000209.1 GCA_017958265.1 Oscillospiraceae bacterium
CGTACATATCATGGCCATCGGCGCGGAGAAGAACGTACCTGTCATTCTCGAAAAAGCCGGCGTGGATATCAACGCCTGATTATAAAAAGGAGAAAGTCAGCATATGAAAATCACAGTTATCGGCGCGGGCCCCGGAGGATATGAGGCCGCAATTTACGCCGCAAAGCGCGGCGCCGAAGTCGTGCTCGTGGAAAAGGACAAGGTCGGCGGCACCTGCCTCAACAGAGGCTGCATCCCCACCAAGGCATTTCTCGCCTCTTACGACGCTTATGAGGCCGTAAAGGACGCTTCCGATTTCGGCATCACCGGCATAGGCGAATTCGGCGTGGACTATCCCGCGGTCCTCGAGCGCAAAAACAAGATCACCGGCGATCTCGTAAAGGGCATCCAGTTCCTCTGCAAGAAGGCCGGAGTGGACGTCAAGGAAGGCTTCGGCTCTCTGGTAGACGCCAACACCGTTAAGGTCACCGCCGCCGACGGCAGCGAAGAGACCTTCAAGACCGATTATGTCATTCTGGCCACCGGCTCGGTGCCCATCGCTCCGGGCGTATTCAAATACAACGGCCGCAATGTCATCACCTCCGACGAGGTTCTTTCCATGACCGAGATCCCCGAGTCCCTCATCCTTGTGGGCGGCGGCGTGATCGGCTGCGAGATAGGACAGTTCCTCAACCGCATGGGCACCCAGGTGACCGTAGTCGAGGCCCTGCCCCGCATCATGGCTACCATGGACGAGGACGTCAGCAAGGCCCTCGGACGTCAGTTCAAGAAAGAGCACATCACCGTTATCGCCGGCGACGGAGTCGCTTCCGTCGATCCGCAGGACGATATAGTCAACATGACTCTTGCCAGCGGCAAGACCCTCAGCGCCAAGACCGGCCTCGTGGCGGTGGGCCGCGCTCCCTACGTGCAGGGGCTCAACCTTGAGGCCGCCGGCGTGGAAATGGGCGAAAGAGGCCGCGTTGCCGTAAACGAATACCTCCAGACCAGCGCGAAGAACATCTACGCCATCGGCGATATCATCGCCTCCGCTCAGCTGGCCCACGTCGCCAGCAAGGAAGGCTTTACGGCCGTTGACAACATCTTCGGCGCAAACAGGCCCATGACCTATCACGCCGTCCCCGGCTGCGTTTTCACCAATCCCCAGCTCGCCTCCGTCGGCACGCTCGAATTCCAGCTGCAGAAGGACGGCAAGGAGCTGGGCAAGGATTACAAGGTGGGCTCCTTTGAGTTCAAGGCTCTGGGCAAGGCCCGCGCCTCCGGCCATCTTACCGGCTTTGTCAAGGTGATCGTTGATATGAACGACGTGCTCATCGGCGCCGAGATAGTGGGCGCAGGCGCTTCCGACATGCTGCAGGTGCTCACCACCGCCATCCAGCTGCGTCTCACCGCCGAACAGGTCGCGGAGAGCATTTTCCCGCATCCCACCATGTGCGAGGCCATTCTCGAGGCTATTCACGATATTCACGGCCTTTCCGTAAACAAGGGCTGATCAATCATTAAAAAGGAGAATTGAAATGAACCATCCTTCCGATCTCAAGTACACCGCAGAGCACGTATGGGTAAAGGCCGAGGGCTCCGTTGCCAAGCTCGGCATCACCGATTACGCTCAGGATCAGCTGGGCGACATTCTCTATGTGGATCTGCCCGACGTGGACAGAGAATTCGCCGCCGGCGACATTTTCACCGAAGTAGAGTCCGCCAAGACCACCTCCGAGGTCCCCTGCCCCGTAAGCGGCAAGGTCACCGCCGTAAACGAAGATCTTGACGATTCCCCCGAGGCTATCAACGACGACGCCTATGCCGCATGGATCATCGAGATCGAGCTGTCCGATCCCTCCGAGCTGGACGCTCTCATTTCCGCCTCCGAATACGAGGCCGGTCTGGAATGATCTGAATTTCCAAACAGCACCGCACCCGACAGCCAAAGCTGTCGGGTGCGGTTTTTTGTGTCGGAAGACTGTATCCGTGTTGATTATGAGCCTATACCGGCGTCAGTGTCCCGGCGGCGCCGCATTCCTTTTTCAGAAAGTGCATAAACTCCGTTTCCCCCGCGGCAAAGGCCGTATCGCGGCGCCAGGCGAGGTAAATATTGCGGCGCAGCGGAGTGCTGTCTATTTCAAAGATCAGCAGGGAGCCTTCCCGGGCCTCTTTCTCCACGGCTCTTGCGGATATCACCGCGATCCCTGCCCCCTGAGAGACCATCTGTTTTATCGCCTCGGGATCGTTCACTCTTGCCACGATATTCAGCTGCTCCGTGGGATATCCCGTTTCCCTGAGATAGTCCATCATCGACCTGTCTGTGCCCGAGCCCTCTTCCCGGGCTATCATCGGCCGGGACAAAAGCTCTCTGCCGAAGCAGCCGGAACTTTTCATCTGCTTGTATGCGTTCTCGTTCGGCGCTATCATAACGAGCCTGTCCTCGGCAAGGGGGTAATACTCCGTACCCTCCCTGTCCGACATCGCGCCCACGAAGCCTATCCGTATCTCCCCCGTTTTCAGCAGCTCATGCACCTGCTCCGTGTCTCCCAGTCTCAGCTGATAGCGGCAGTCCGGCTGCTGCTTGATATACTGCGTCATGTATCCGGGCAGCAGATAGCGCCCCGGTACGGACGACGCGCCCAGCAAGAGCAGCTGTCCGGCGTCTCCGAACATCGTTGCCAGCTCAGCACAGTCCTCGCTTATCTTCCGGGCAAGGGGATAAGCCAGCATCCCTTCCTCGGTCATGCTCACTTTGC
>JAGDDB010000210.1 GCA_017958265.1 Oscillospiraceae bacterium
GGAGGCGAGCTGCTTTTCCGAACGGGCTGCATACTTGCCGGCGCGGCGCTTGCCGTGATCGCCTTTTTCCTGACAGGCGCCTTTTTCCCGCTTGCATTGGCGCTTTTGGCCGTCGGGGAATATTTTATCCTCGTATACACGGTGGAGGAATTCGAATATTCCTTTGTTGACGGAGAACTGACGGTAGAGCTGATAAGGGGCAAAAGAAAACGCAGGAAGCTCTTTTCATGCTCCTGCCGTGACATAAGCAGAATGGCCCCCGTGCCGGCGGGAGGACCGGAAAAAACGGGCTTTGCGGCGGTGCGCGACGTATCGGCATACGCCGGGGATAAGGACGGCTGGTTTTTCACGGCGGAGAGCCAAAAGGGAAAAACGCTTGTGATCTTCAGCCCGAACGAGCGCATGCTCGGCGCTTTCAGGGAGTACCTGGGCAGAAAAATGGAGTACTGAAAAAGTCCTGCGCGGCATATGATTTCCGTAGACAAAACAAAGACGACGGAGAGAAAGCTTTGAGATATGCTGCTGCGGCGCTCGTCCTCGCCATGCTGCTTGCGGGCTGCGCCGGGACGGGAAAAAACGAAAGAGAAGAAATGCTCGATATCCGCACGCGGTACATTGCCGAAGGGGATATGGTGCTCAACGCCGAGCTTACGGCCGACTACGGAGAAAGAGTATACGTTTATTCTCTGCGTTATACCGGCGGAGCCGAGACGGGAACGATGGACGTGTTCGAGCCGCAGTGCATAAGCGGCGTAAGCGCGCTGTATGACGACGGCAGGGTCACGCTGCAATGCGGGGATACGGTCATCGATACCGGAGAGCTGATCTTCGGCATGTGCCCCTTGGAGGCTTTTCCGTTCATGATATACGCATGGCAGAACGGCAGCATAATAGACTGCCGGCGCGAGAGAATGGACGGGATCGACTGCATCGCCGCGGACATAGACATGGATAAATGGCAGAGCTCCGCGCTGTGCAGAGTATGGTTTGACAGAGAGAGGAGCATCCCGCTGCTGTCGGAGATATTTGCCGACGGGCGCTGCGTGATGCGCTGCCGATTTACTCAGCCTGTTGCCCCCGCGGAATAAATGGAGTATAATGACAACGGCGCGGCAGCCGGCGGCGATGCCGCATAAAGCTGTGACGTTATCGGTATAATACCGCCCATCCCGTGGAAGAATTATAGTGCCGGCATAAAGTCGGTAAACTTCCGACGGAGATGAAGACACATGACAAGCGTAGTAAGGCGCGGGGATATTTATTATGCCGATCTCAGCCCCGTGGTGGGCAGCGAGCAGGGAGGAATGAGGCCGGTACTTATCGTGCAGAACGATGTGGGCAACCGCTACAGCCCCACCGTCATAGCTGCGGCCATAACCTCTCAGGTCAATAAGGCGCGCCTGCCGACCCATATAGAGCTCGGCGCGCAAAGCTACGGACTGACGAAAAATTCGGTGGTCCTGCTGGAACAGATACGTACCATTGATAAACAGAGACTGCGCGAGCGCATGGGCAAGCTCGACAATACGCTCATGGACAGGGTGGACAACGCCATTGCCGTGAGCTTCGGGCTGACCGGCCAGGCAGGACAGTAACGGGAGAAGATATGAAAAAGAAACTCATTATTTGCGGACTTGCGGTGCTCATCGCAGCTGCGGCGATCTACGGCGCCGCAGCTGCCGGCGCCGAGCCGGGAGGGCAGGATGACCCGCTCGTTACCCTGAGCTACATAAAGGAAGTATTTACCGGAGAGGTCCTTGACGAGGTAAACAGGATAGCCGACGATGAAACGGAGGCATTCTACGCCGCCTTCGGCGACCGGCTGGCGCAGGTGGAAGAACAGTTCGGCGACAGCGCGGAGTCCGCGCAGCGCAGTACGTATCAGCTTGTGGTACTGTCGGACGGCCAGGAAATGGTGTGCGCCAGGGGCACCGAGCTGATGCTGCGCATAGGCAGAGCATATGTCAGCGCCGACGATATCCCGGGCCTTGTGGACACGAGCACCGCCGATAACCTCAACGACGGCGGGGAGCTGGAAACGAACCACATGTATATGGTGACTATCGAAGGCAACGGAATAAGAGCCTCGGGCACCGTAAAGGTGATAGCCAGGGGAGAATGGGAGATCAAATAACACCGCTTGGCTGAGATCAAAATGCCGGATATTTCCGGAAGCTATGTCATATCCGACGCGGGCAGGGCCGCGGGCCTGCTCGAGGTGAGCAGAGAAGGACTGTTCTATCGCTTTCGCGCGGTATGCCCGGACTGCGGCGAGGGCCGGGTGCGGCTGTGTATATCCTCGGCGGGCAGGGAGGTGCCGATAGGGCTGCTCAGCCCCGAAAGCGGACAGTGGCGGCTTGAAAGACGCTATTCGCGCGACGCCCTCCGAGCAATGGAAGTATGGCAGATAGACTCATGCCGCCTGGAGCGGGAGAGCCGGGTCTGGCGAAGGGAAGCCCGGCCGGACGCGCTGTTTGAAGACCGCGA
>JAGDDB010000211.1 GCA_017958265.1 Oscillospiraceae bacterium
CGGCAATCAGATAGGACTTGCCACCGGTCTGGTAGATGAACTGTATCATGACGGATATGCCGCGAAACGCATGGAGATCGGCGCGGTTCTCGGCGCCGTTCCGGCCGAAAACGTAAGGCGTGAGACTCCTGCCGCCGGGGATGCGGTCATTCTGCTCGGAGGACGGACGGGACGTGACGGAATAGGCGGCGCGACAGGCTCGTCAAAATCACATACGCTGTCCTCTCTTGAACAGTGCGGCGCGGAAGTGCAGAAGGGAAACGCTCCCGAGGAAAGAAAGCTGCAGCGGCTGTTCCGCAGCGGAGAAGCGGCGCGGCTGATAAAGCGCTGCAATGATTTCGGCGCCGGAGGCGTTTCGGTCGCAGTCGGTGAACTTGCCGACGGCCTCAGAATAGACCTGGACAAGGTTACGAAAAAATATGAGGGGCTTGACGGCACCGAGCTTGCGATAAGCGAATCGCAGGAGCGCATGGCCGTCGTAGTTGCCCGCGAGGACGCCGAGCGGTTCTGCCGTCTTGCGGAGCGTGAAAACCTTGAAGCGACTGTCATCGCCGAGGTAACGGAAGAGCCGAGGCTCGTAATGTATTGGGGCGGAGACAAGATCGTGGATATTTCACGGGCTTTTCTGGATACTAACGGCGCCGAAAAGCATATCACGGTCCGTCCGAACGCTCCGGAGAAATTCGGCAGACAGATCGAAGAGGATTTCAAAAAAGCCTGTTTCGAGCTGGCTTCCGACCTCAATGTATGTTCCAAAAGAGGCCTGTCGGAACGGTTTGACTCTACAATAGGCGCGGGAACGGTGCTAATGCCCTTCGGCGGCAAAAATCAGCTTACTCCCATACAGACGATGGTCCATAAGCTTCCCGTCGAGCACGGGCACACGGACACCTGCTCCTTTATGTCCTGGGGATATAATCCTTATATATCGGAGAGATCCCCTTATCACGGCGCATACCTTGCCGTTGTCGAATCGGTTTCAAAGCTCGCCGCAGCCGGGGCCGACATGGACAGCGTTTATCTTACGTTCCAGGAATACTTTGAAAAACTCGGCCGCGATCCCGAACGCTGGGGAAAGCCCTTCGCGGCGCTGCTCGGCGCTTTGAAGGCGCAGACGGAGCTCGGCGTTGCGGCGATAGGCGGGAAAGATTCCATGAGCGGCAGCTTTGAGGATCTTGACGTGCCGCCTACGCTCGTATCCTTCGCGGTCTCCGTAGGAAAAGCCCAAAGAACGATCTCTCCGGAATTTAAACGGGAGGGAAGCGCGGTAGTATGGCTCCGTCCTCAATATGACGAATGGGGAATTCCGGAAACCGCGTCATATTTCAAAGTGCTTAATGAGCTGAAAGAGCTGATCGATTCCGGACGCGTACTCTCGGCATATACTCCTGCTTACGGAGGCGCGGCGGAGGCCGTGATGAAAATGTGCTTCGGAAACGGCTTCGGTTTTGATTACAGTACGGATATTTCGATACGGGAGCTCTTCGATTACAGCTACGGATCTTTTATCGTTGAGCTGAACGGCCCTGCGGATATCGGCACGGTGCTCGGCTTTACGACCGGTGAAAAGGTGATCTCCCGCGCGGAAGACAAACTCCCGCTTTCCGAACTGCTCAAGGCATACGAGAGCAGA
>JAGDDB010000212.1 GCA_017958265.1 Oscillospiraceae bacterium
CGAGCACAATCTTTTTCATGTTTGATCTTCTCCTTATAGGGTTATTATGCAGCTTTTACATTTTCTTAGACGAACAAACACCAAAAAAGTTTCGGAGAACGGCGGCGTCAGTATGCCACGCCCCAAATGACCATCTTGTCTGCCGGTCTGCCGCAGCAGGCGCATACCTCTCCGAGCTTTTCCTGTTCAAAAGGCATGCATCGCGAGGATACTCCGGCGACTTCCTTGAATTTCAGCTCGCAGGCCTCGTCACCGCACCACATGGTCTTTACAAATCCGCCTTTGGTACGTATTATCTCGGCGGCCTCGTCCAAAGAGTTTGCCGAGGTAATATTATCATCAAGGTTTTTCTTTGCTTTTTCGTACAGCCCCTCATGTACCGCGTCGAGCAGTTTGTTCACGCTTTCGGCGATCCCTTCAAGAGGCGTGAAAACTTTCTCGCCGGTGTCGCGCCTTACGAGCACGCACTGTCCGTTTTCGATATCCTTGGGCCCGATCTCAAGCCTGAGGGGAATGCCCTTCATCTCGTACTGGGCAAACTTCCATCCGGGACTCTGATCGGACAGGTCCGTTTTTACCCTTATGCCCGCGTTTTTAAGCGCGGCGGCGATCTCCTCCGCCTTTTCCGTCACACCGGGCTTATGCTGCGCTATGGGTATCACCACAAGCTGCACAGGCGCCACTCTCGGAGGCAGGACAAGGCCGCTGTTGTCACCGTGGGTCATTATAAGCCCGCCTATGGAACGGGTCGTGAAGCCCCAGCTGGTCTGATAAGGATTGACGGCCTGATTGTTTTTATCGGTAAAGGTTATGTCGAATGCTTTCGTAAAACCGTTGCCGAAATAATGCGAGGTAGCGGCCTGCAGGCCCTTGCGGTCGTGCATCATGCACTCCACGCAGTAGGTCCGCTCCGCGCCGGCGAATTTTTCTTTCTCGGTCTTTATACCCTTGACCACCGGCATTGCAAGAAGCTTTTCATAGCACTCGGCATATATTTCAAGCATCTGCTCGGTCTCTTCAACAGCCTCCTGCTCGGTCGCATGGAGAGTATGCCCTTCCTGCCAAAGGAATTCGCGGCCCCTCAGGAACGGACGCGTGGTCTTTTCCCATCTGAGAACGCTGCACCACTGATTATATTTCATCGGCAGGTCGCGCCATGAATGCACCACATGGCTCCAATGCTCACAGAACAGGGTCTCGGAAGTCGGACGTATGCAAAGTCTCTCCGGCAGTTCCTCGCTGCCTCCTACGGTGACCCACGCGCATTCGGGCGCAAAACCCTCTACATGATCCTTTTCCTTCTGAAGCAGGCTCTCGGGGATCAGCAGCGGCATTGAAACATTCTCATGACCCGTTTCCTTGAATCTTCTGTCAAGGAAAGCGGTTATATTCTCCCAGATGGCATAGCCGTACGGACGCAGTATGAACAGGCCCTTTATACCGGAGTAGTCTACCAGCTCCGCTTTTACGCAGATATCGGTAAACCACTGGGCAAAATCCACTTCCATATCGGTTATCTGTTCAACTTTTTTTTCTTTAGCCATCGTTCGTGACCGTCCCTTTCAAATGTATACTGTATGATCATACGCACCGGGCATTTCCGCCCGAAACAATAAATGTATTCTAACCGACGCAAGGATAAAAGTCAATCTTTACGCGACATGCAAACCTCTGCCGCCGAAAAGAAACACTCTCGGACAGCAGAGGTTCGACTCTCTTCGCCCCAAGCAGCCGGAACCTATACAAACTCGGTTTTGACGGGCAGCTTTCCGCCTGCACTTCGTTATAATACTCGACCATCCATAGAGGATGCTCTGCGTTTTTGCCTCGCGCAGACGCAAATCTGCTCCGGCAAAACTCCTTCGGACTTCAAGCGGATGATATTTCAGGTGATTTTCGTCCCGACGATCGCGGGCGGGCTGACGCCCGCCAAGAGCGGAGAGACGAAAAGCGCCGAAAGAGCGCCGTTTGAAGCGGGTTCGTATAG
>JAGDDB010000213.1 GCA_017958265.1 Oscillospiraceae bacterium
CCGGCTTTACCACCTTCACCGGCCGCGTCCCCTGCGTGAAAGACGCGAGCAAAAAATGCGATTGGTGCGGGAAATGCGGCAAGAAGGCCCCGCAGCCCGGCGCCGCCCCTCAAAGACCCGCGTTCATTCCGGCGGCCGGCGGGGACAAGTGCGTTTTCGACAGCGGAAAGACCTGCGATTACTGCGGCAGGTGCGGAAAAAAGAAGAAAGAATAAGCGAAAGGGGGCGAACGTCATGGACGGCGAAACGAGAGGCAACGTTTACGATATCCAGAAATATTCGGTGCACGACGGGCCGGGAATACGGACGGACGTATTTTTGAAGGGCTGCCCTCTGCGCTGCCTGTGGTGCCACAGCCCGGAAAGCCAGCGTTTCGACTCCGATCTCGCCTATATGGAGATAAAGTGCGTGGGGGCGGAGGAATGCGGCCTGTGCCTGAAGGCCTGCGCACGGGGAGCGATAAGCCTCGGCGAGCCCAAGCCGGACCTGAAGGGCGATAAGGAGATACGCAGACCGGTCATAGACCGGGAGAAATGCGGCATATGTCTCGAATGCGTTTCGGCCTGTCCCAGCCGCGCTCTCTATGACCCCAAGAAGAGCATGACCGTGGAAGAGGTCATGCGCGTGGTCAGGCAGGACAAGAGATATTATGAAAAATCGGGCGGCGGCGTTACCGTATCGGGCGGTGAGCCGATGAGCCAGTTCGATTTCACCCTTGCCCTTGTAAAGCAGTGCAGGGCGGAGGGCTTTCATGTGGCGCTCGACACCACGGGCTTTGCCCCGGAGGAGCGATTCATGGAAATACTTCCGTATGTGGACCTTTTTCTGTACGACCTCAAGCACATGGACTCCGCCATGCATGAAAGACTTACCGGAGTCCCCAACGAAACGATACTGAAAAATGCCCGCGCCATTGTGAAAGCGGGGGGCAGGCTGCAGGTGCGTTATCCGATGGTGCCCAAGCTGAACGCGGACGAAAAGAACATAAGGGCCACGGCGGAGTTCTGCACGGAGATAAGCGCGGGGATCGACGTGGTGCAGCTGCTGCCCTATCACGGTTTCGGCGCTGCGAAGTATGAGCGCCTCGGCAGACCCTACAAACTGACCAACGTGCAGGCTCCGTCCGACGAATTCATGAAAGAAGCTTTGAAGCTCTTTCAGAGCATGGGTCTCAACGCGATGATACACTGAGCTTGATATAATGACCCCCTCCCTCATTCGGAAGATCACGGCGTGAGGGAGGGGGTTAGCGGCTTGTGCGCCGCCCGGCATGGGCAAAAGGTGTCGGCAGCCGAAGGAGCGCCTTTCCGACGCGGTCGAAGCATGGCCTTCCGAAAGGAGAACATTCAAAATGCAAGACGGGAATATCGACATGGCCGTGAAGATCGCGCATTCGGTCGCGCGGCTGGGCGGAACGGCTTATTACGTGGGCGGATATGTACGCGACAAGCTGCGGCACGTGGACAACAAAGACATCGATATAGAGGTCCACGGCATTTATCCGCATCAGCTGGAGAAGATCCTCGATTCCCTCGGCGAACGCGTTTCGATAGGTGAAAGCTTCGGGGTATATATCCTGAAGGGCTATTCTCTTGATATCGCCATGCCCCGCAGGGAGGAAAACAGAGGAGAAGGTCATAAAGACTTCGATATCTGCGTCGATCCCTTCATCGGGACATATAAAGCCGCCTTAAGGCGGGATTTTACCATCAATGCTCTTATGGAGGACGTGCTGACCGGGAAGCTCGTCGATCACTTCGGCGGTGCAGAGGACCTCGCCCGCGGCGTGATCCGTCACGTAAACGACTCTACGTTCGCGGAGGACCCGCTCAGAGTTCTGCGCGCCGCCCGGTTCGCCGCTCGCTTTGGCTGTACGGTCGCTCCCGAAACGCTTGAGCTTTGCCGCCGGATGGATCTGTCCTCTCTTCCGAAGGAAAGAGTCATGGGCGAGCTTGAAAAGGCGCTGCTGAGATCCGATAAGCCTTCCGTTTTCTTTCGGACTCTGCGCCGGACGGGCCGGCTGTCGCCGTGGTTTGCGGAATTGGAACAAACGATAGGCACAGAGCAGGATCCGAAGCGTCACGCCGAAGGCGACGTATGGACCCATACGATGGCAGTCGCCGATGCGGCGGTCAAATACCGTGATAAGGCTAAAA
>JAGDDB010000214.1 GCA_017958265.1 Oscillospiraceae bacterium
GAGTGATTTTTGTTCTTTTTGATGCCGCAAGGCTGTCGCCTTGCAAAGAGAAAAGGGCAAAAAGCGCCGAAAAGATACGGCCTCGGGCGGCAGAGGTTTGACTCTCTTCGCCTTACCATTCGACCCAAAATCGAACTCACTTCGTTGGACTTCGATTTTGAACTTAAATATATATTTTTTTCCGGAAACCCTTTTTTTCGGAAAAAATACATCTCACGGAGCGCGTGTGCAAGCTCAATCGAGTGCCCCAAGCGCAGTGCATTCCTTTCGTCGATAAAGTCCGCAGGACTTTGTCGACAACTTTAGCTGAGAGGGAGATCCCTCTCAGCTTTCGGTTATTTTGCCGTTTTCCTTGCCCACGGTCTCCTCAAGATCCTTTATCAATGATGGGTGTATCCAGCAGGTGGATGCAAGGGTCTTTTTCGTATCGGAAAAATGTACTTTGATCGTTTCCGTTCCTTCAAACATGAATTTTATCAGCAGCAGTCTCTTATACTCCGGGCTGTTTTCGGAGCTGTATCTGACCCAAAGCGTTTTTTTCCTGTTTCCCGCCGGAGCTTTTCCCGCATTGTTTATTCCCGGTCTTTTATCAACAGGCTCAGCGGCTGTTATTTCTCTGATCGAGTCACATACAAGCTGCGGAGCTTTTTCGTCCCGCACCGATATCCTTCCGCTTGCGAAAACGGCGCTGCCCTCGGTGAGCTTTCCGTGGCATTCGTTCAAAACCCGCTGAAAAACAAGCATTTCCATACTTCCGCCGTTATCCTCGAGCGTAACATAGGCCATAAGCGAGTCCGACTTCGTGGTTTTTGTTTTTACGGAAGAAATAACTCCGGCGATCATGATGTTCTGTCCGTCCCTGTACTCTCCCTCTGTTTCTGCTTCGCTGTCAAAGGAAGCAAGAACGGAAGAAATAGACACTGCGCCGGAACGGCGGACTATATCCGCATATTCGTCCATGGGATGTCCCGAAAGATACATTCCGGTGACTTCCTTTTCAAGCTGCATGAGCTCTCTCGGCGAAAACTCGGGGATATCCGGTACGACTATATTATTGTTTTCGCCGGGTCCGCCGTCGCCGCCGAACAGATCGAACTGCCCCTCAAGATTGCTGCGGTTTTCGGCGGATATTTCGTCGATCAGCATTGAATAAATCCTCAGAAGACGGCTGCGGTAGATACCGAGAGAATCAAATGCGCCGGCCTTGATAAGGCTTTCGGCCTCGCGTTTATTCAATTCTCTTCCGCACATGCGCCGGCAGAAATCCTCGAATGAACGGAATAATCCTCCGCGGCTGCGCTCTGCGGAAACTTCGCGTATAAAGCCTCTTCCTACGCCTTTAACGGCCGCAAGCCCGAAGCGTATGTTTTCTCCCGCTACGGTAAAACCTTCCTCAGATTCGTTTATATCGGGCGGCAGGACATTTATACCTCCGGCACGGCAGTCGGAGATATACTCGGATATCTTCGGAGCGTTTTCAAGAACGGAGCTGAGCAGGGCAGACATGTATTGGCGGGGATAATGATATTTCAGATACGCGGTCTGGTATGCGATTATCGCGTATGAAACGGCGTGAGCTCTGTTGAAAGCGTAATTGGCAAAGTCAAGTATCTCGTCATATATTTCTCCGGCCGTCTCAGCGGGAATGCCGTTGGCTACGGCGCCGCAAATACCTCTGCTTTCGTCTCCGTATATGAAATTCTTGCGTTCTTTGACTATTTCCGACTGCTTTTTTTTGCTCATTGCGCGGCGTATCATATCCGCCTGACCGAGAGAAAACCCGCCGAGCTTGCGGAATATTTCGATGACCTGCTCCTGATAGACTATACATCCGTATGTGACCGAAAGAATATCCTCAAGCATGGGATGCTTATACTTGATATGATCGGGATGGTGCTTGCAGTCTATAAATCTCGGTATGGAATCCATGGGTCCCGGCCGGTAGAGTGCAATGATCGCGGTTATGTCTTCTATATCCTTCGGCTTCAGACCGACGCACACCCCGGTCATTCCGGAAGATTCCATCTGGAATACTCCCGATGTTTTCCCCGCGGTGAGCATATCGAATACATTGGCGTCGTTTTCATTGATTTTATTCAGATCAAAATCGGGCTCGGTCCTGCGCACCGATTCTACCGCGTCCCAAAGAACGGTCAGGTTCCTCAGCCCGAGGAAATCCATCTTAAGCAGCCCGAGTTCTTCTATCTGCGTATACTGGGTGACTACGACCCCGTCGTTGGTCGACAAAGGAACATAGGCATATACCGGCTCTTCGGTGATAACGACGCCCGCCGCGTGAGTGGAGCAGTGGCGGGGCATGCCCTCCAGGGCAAGCGAGGTGTCAACTAATTTTTTGACCTTTTCGTCGCTCTGATACATGTCGTTGAGAGGCTTTGAGATGCGAAGGGCGTCCGCAAGCTTTATGTTGGGGGAGGCGGGGACAAGCTTGGCAACGGCGTCCGCTTCGCCGTAACCGATCCCCTGAGCCCTTGCAACGTCTCTTATTACGGACCGCGCGGCAAGCGTTCCGAAGGTAGCTATCTGCGCAACATGGTCCGAGCCGTATTTCCTGTTTACATAATCTATCACTTCGCCGCGGCGGCGTATGCAGAAATCTACGTCTATATCCGGCATGCTGACCCGTTCCGGATTTAAAAAGCGCTCGAAAAACAGCTTATAGCGTATCGGATCCACGTCTGTGATGCCCAAAGAATAGCTTACCAGACTTCCCGCGGCGGATCCTCTGCCCGGGCCGACGGGTATTCCGCCGGATTTTGCAAATCCTACATAATCTCCCACAATGAGAAAATACTCATTGAAACCCATCCTGTCGATCATATCGAGCTCGTAATCGAGTTTTTCCGTAATTTCCCGAGTAAGTTCGCCGTATCTCTTTTTAAGCCCTTCGGTGCAAAGACTGCGAAGATATCCGGCCGCTCCGTCGTAGCCGTCGGGAATATCGAAATGAGGAAAATGATATTGTCCGAAAACGAATTCGACATTGCATCGCTCTGCTATCTTTGCAGTGTTGTCGGCCGCCTCCGGCAGCTCGGGGAAAAGGGAACGCATCTCATCCTCGGACTTGATATAGAATTCATCCGTTCCGAAACTCATTCGGTCCGTATCGTTTACGGTTTTCTGCGTTTGTATGCACATGAGTATATCCTGTGTATACGCGTCGCTCTTTGTCAGGTAGTGCGCGTCGTTTGTAAGAACGAGCGGAAGGCCCGTATCCCGGTGCAGGCGTATTATTCCGGCATTTACCTTGTGCTGTTCCGCCAGCCCGTGGTCCTGAAGCTCAAGATAAAAATTATCCTCTCCGAAGATCTCCGAAAGCTCAAGCGCGGCGTTTTTCGCACCGCTGTAATCTTCGGCCGCAATACGGCGGGGGATCTCGCCGGCAAGGCACGCCGAAAGGGCTATGAGACCGTCGCTGTGCTTTTCAAGCAGAGCCATGTCAATACGCGGTTTAACGTAAAATCCGTCGATAAAGGCTTTGGAAACAAGATAGCAGAGGTTTTTATAGCCCGTCATGTTTTTGCACAGCAGAACAAGATGTCTGTTTTCGTTGTCAATGCCATGCTCGCGGTCGCTCATCCTGCGCGGCGCGACATATACCTCGCATCCGATCACGGGCTTTATCCCTGCGCTCTTAGCGGCCTTGTAGAAGGCTATGGCGCCGTACATCACCCCGTGATCCGTAACCGCCACCGCGCTTTGTCCAAGCTCTTTGACGCGCTCTACAAGACGCTCTATCCGGCACGCGCCGTCCAGCAGGCTGTATTCACTGTGTACATGAAGATGAACAAATGCCATACCGTACCTCTTATCGGGAGAGTTTCTCTTTACGTTGACCAACGATTTAAGTATAACATATTATCCTCTTGTTTTGAAGCTTGCAAATCATATTTCGAAGATGAAACGATAAACGGATCAAAACGGCTGCGCCGGGAGTCATGGCGCAGCCGTTTTGATGTCAAAACATATATCAAGCGCATTGTTTTTCAATACGCAGAATTATTTTCCCGTTCTCGGTATTCAGTATAGCAAGGTCTCCCGAGGCAAGTTCGCCTCGTATAAACATTTCCGCAGCCGTGTCTTCCAGCTGAGAGCGTATGGCTCTTCGAAGCGGCCTCGCCCCGTAACGCGGGTCATATCCTTGTTTTATCAACTCGTCCAAAGCGCCGTCGCTTATTTCAAGCCGTATTCCCAAAGCTTCGAAACGCTTTTTTGCCCCGTCAAGCATTATATTTGCTATTTTTCTCAGCTGTTCCCGATCAAGGCTTTCGAAAATGATTATCTCGTCAATACGGTTTATAAGCTCGGGGGAGAAGATTGCCCGGACCTCATCCAGCACCCGGCTGTTCACATCACGGCAGCTGGCGTTATCTTCCGAAGAAAATCCCAAATTGGGCCTGTTTTCCGTTATGCTCTTCGAGCCGATATTTGACGTCATGATTATCACGCTGTTTTTAAAATCCGCCCTTCGTCCCTGGGAATCGGTCAATACGCCGTCCTCCGTGATCTGAAGGAGCATATTCGATATATCGGAATGAGCTTTTTCTATCTCATCGAACAGGATCACGGAATACGGTTTCCTTCGGACCTTCTCCGTGAGCTGTCCGCCCTCATCATATCCTACATAACCCGGAGGCGCGCCGGTGAGTCTTGAAGAAGAATGACGGTCCATATATTCGGACATATCCATTTTTATAAGTGCCTTTTCATCCCCGAAAAGCACTTCCGCAAGGGCTCGGCAAAGTTCCGTTTTTCCGACGCCGGTAGGACCGAGGAGCAAAAACGTGCCAATGGGCCTGCGCGGATCTCTTAGGCCGACACGCCCTCTTCTTATCGCACGCGCTATCGCGCTTACGGCGGCGTCCTGGCCGATCACGCGCCGGTGAAGTATGTTTTCCATATCCGTAAGTCTTCGGCTCTCGTCGCTGTTTATCATATCAAGAGGGACACCGGTCCACAGGGATACTGCTCCCGCAATATCCTCCGCTGTGACGCATGCGCTTTCCGCTTCGTTTTCCTCATGGCTGCCGCGCAGCAGTTCAAGCCTTTCGCAGAGCTTCTTTTCCTCGTCGCGCATTGCGGCGGCGGTTTCATAATCCTGGTTTTCGGCGGCTTTCAGTTTTTCGCTTTGTGTCAAGGCAAGCCGGTTTTCAAGCTCTTTAAGCTCATCCGGCTTAGTAAGACTGTCAATGCGCACGGCCGAAGCCGCTTCGTCCATCAGATCTATCGCTTTATCGGGAAGAAAGCGGTCGTTGATATATCGCCTCGACAATTCGACTGCCGCTGTCAAAGCTTCGTCGCTGATTTTGATTTTATGATGAGCCTCGTATTTCGGGCGCAGCGCCGTCAGTATTTTTACTGCCTCATCCGGGCCGGGCTCATTCACCGTAACGGGCTGAAAACGCCGCTCAAGCGCGGGATCCTTTTCAATATGCCTGCGGTATTCGCTTATGGTCGTGGCTCCGATGAGCTGCAGTTCGCTGCGTCCGATGGCGGGCTTGATTATATTGGCAGCGTCCAAAGAGCCCTCGGCTGCTCCCGCGCCCATAAGAGTATGGAGCTCATCGATGAACAGTATGGTATTACTGCTTTTTTCCGCTTCTTCAATGATCGTTTTCAGGCGTTCTTCAAAATCGCCTCTGTATTTTGTACCGGCGACGACGGCGCACAGATCAAGCGTCAATATTTTCTTGTTCCGCAAACATTCCGGAACGCTGCCTTCGCTGATCTTCCGGGCAAGAGCTTCGACTACCGCTGTTTTGCCCACGCCGGGCTCGCCTATAAGAACAGGATTGTTTTTGCTGCGTCTGCTCAATATCTGTATTACTCTAACGATCTCGCTGTCGCGGCATATGACGGGATCAAGAGCGCCGCGCGACGCCGCAGATACAAGATCCCGGGTATATTTTGAAAGAATGTCGGAATATGAAGCAGCCGATTTTTCGTATGTCTGCGCAGCCGAAATTTTATGACCGGAAGGGGAGATGTTTTCGCGGTTGTCGGCCGATCCGCCCGCAAGCTCGGAATACATTTTATCTATATCGGCGCCGTTCATGGCAAGAAGCTTAACGGCGGTATTTTCTTTTTCTTTGAGCATTCCCATAAGAAGATGCTCGGTGCCGATGCTGAAACGCCCCATATGCGCTGCTTCGGCGGCCGCAAGCTCTATTATGAGCCTCATATTTGGAGTGAAACCCTGGGCGGGACGCCCCGAAGGGACGCCCCTGCCCACGGCCTTTTCAACAAGCTGAACGGTTTTATCCGCTTCAAAACCTCTGCTGCGCAGAAAGCCTGACGCCAGGCCGTCGCCCTCGCGGGCAAGACCTATCAGCAGATGTTCGCTGCCAACGTATCCGTGCCCCATTTCCGCAGCCGCGGAGCAGGCAAGATTTACTGCGTCCTTTGCGCGTTCGGTCAGCTTGTTTTCATATCGCATTGACTGTCAGCTCCTTCAGAAGCTCTCCCTGACCATTTCCGCCCTGGCAATGTCACGCTCCTGGCTGTCCATATGGTGATCGCCGGAGATGACCTTGACCTGATTGGGCTGGACCTGCCACAAAAGCGCATTGAGAAGAGGTATGCTAACATCTTCCAGATCTCCTGCGACTACGCCCTGACGAATGTCGCCCAACAGCGCGGTAGCCTCGGCGCTTGAAAGCTTTCTGGCGTATTTAAGCACTCCGTAAGCTCTCCAGACTTTATCTTCCGCGGCATTGGGATGTCTGTCTCTGTATCTGTCGCGCAGCTCCTGCTCGTGTTCAACGGTAGATCTCACGACCTTTGCCAGACGATCTATCGTATCCTGCTCGTCCGAGCCGAAGGTGAACTGATTGGAGATCTGATAATATGAGCCGACAGCCGCCGTGCCTTCGCCGTAGATCCCTCTTACGGTGAAGCCGAGACGTCCCAGGGAACCCATAAGCATACTTATCTCTCCGCTTTCGGTATGTGCAGGGAGATGCAGCATTACGCTTGCGCGAAGACCGGTGCCCAGATTGCTCGGACAGCGCGTGAGATAGCCGAGTCTTTCGCTCCATGCGTATGTAAATTCACCGTCGAGCAAATCGTCTATTTTGTTTGCCTTTTCAAGACACTCGTCAAGGCAAAAACCGCTTCCGAGGACCTGAATGCGAAGATGATCTTCCTCGTTTATCATTATTGATACGCTTTCATCCTCCGAAAGGACCACTCCGCGGTTGCCGCTCTTGGCGGCCATATGCGGTGAGATGATATGCTTCTCCACCAGGGCGCCGGCCGTTACGGCGTCCGCTGTGCTGAGCTCGGTCAGCGTGTAGGCTTCACCGTCAGCTTCGTTGCCGGTAAGAAAATTCGAAACCTTTTCGAGTATCTCGTTTTCGTCCCTTGACGAAAGCTTGGCGGGGAAGGGGTAGTCCGCTAAATTGCGGGCAAGTCTCACTCGGGTGGATACTACGATGCCGCCCATTTCGCCTTCGATTTCATACCATTTCATGCTTGGTTTCCTCCTTCGAGTTCTTTTATGCTGTCACGCAGCTCCGCAGCTTTTTCAAAGTCCTGGGCCTTGACCGCTTTATTGAGAGAATCCTTCAGCTCCTTAAGCTTATGCTTTTCTTCAAGCTCCTTTCCGGCTGAAGCGGGGGTCTTGCCGGTGTGTTTCGTGCTGCCGTTGATGCGCTTTATGAAGGGAATGAATATCTCTTCAAAGGTCTCGTAGCATTTCGGGCATCCGGCTTTTCCGGTTTTGAGTATTTCATCCTCGCTTGTTCCGCAGAGAGGGCAGCGGACGGTCCTCTTGTGAGGTATAGGCGACATGAAGGAACTGAGCATCTTGTTGAAGTAGTTCACTCCGAAATAGGTATCCTGCTCAAGCTTCTCTGCGCACTCGGGGCAGAGGATAAACTCACAAAGCGCTCCGTTGAAATTGGTCTTATAATGTACTTCCGCGTTTCTGCTTCCGCATTTTTGGCATATCATTATTATTTCCTCCTTAAGAAAAATTAATCAGTTTTGTTTTTGATCGAATTGATAAGCATTGTTTTTAAAATCGTTGCTCTTACCGCGTCTCTTTCATACGGCATGAGCGGGAGAAGTGCATTGTGGCTTATTGCCGACCTCATAAGAAGCGCGTCGCGTTCGGAGATCGCATCGGATGCCAATGCATTTGAGATGAAGGCCTCGGCTGTGTGCGGATCGATAACGAAGCCTATACTGTTTACCAGGTGCATTATCAGCTGCTTGTCGGAGGATACGACGCGTGATATTTTGATGTATCCGTTACCTCCACGTTTGCTTTCCACGATATATCCGTGTTCCGGAGTAAATCTCGTTGCTATGACATAATTTATCTGGCTGGGAACACAGTTGAACTTTATCGCAAGCTCGGCTCTTTGCAGTTCGACAGATCCCGTCGCAGCCATCTCACTGATAATATAACCTGCTATCATGTCGCTGATACCCATTTAATCCCTCCTTGTTTGATCAAATCTTTGACCTTGACTTTCTTTGACTATAATATAACTCATGGATTTCTAAATGTCAATAACTTTTTTTGACCAACTCTGACCAAAAAAATAATAAAAATCCGGTTGATTTTTTGTTGATTTATGATAATATATACGCAGTTTACATATGGAGGTGTGTAAGATGGCTTTCAAAATCAAACCTGATGACTGCGTTGGCTGCGGCGTGTGCAAGGATAACTGCCCTGTAGACTGCATCAAGGAAGTTGACGGCAAGTGCGTTATCAACGCCGAAGAATGTGTCGGCTGCGGGACCTGCATCGCCAACTGCCCCAGCGACGCTATAGTACAGGAATAATCTTCGGCGCGTCAGCCGCAGATGAGTTTTCACATGATGCGCTGCGCACGATATTTCGTGAACAAAGGCCCGTTATCCGGGCCTTTGTTCATATAATGGAATGAAAATGGACTACGATGTTTTATGGCCCGGCGGGCCGAAATATATACAGGAAAAAGGCGTATTTCCTCTCGGGTCCGACTCCGCGTGGCTCGGCTCTTTTATTAATCTTTCCGGAGTCAGGTCTTTTTGCGATCTCGGCTGCGGAGGAGGCGCTCTGTCATTCAATATTATGGGCAGGAAAAATGCTCTTATCGGTTCCGGAATTGATATTTCGGAGCAGGCTGTCGGTCTATGCGAAAAAAACGCTGCTCTGAATGGGTTTGAATATACTGCCGTCTGCGGAGATATACGGGATATAAGAGAGTATTTTCGTGCAGGATCGTTTGATCTTGTCGTCAGCAATCCTCCTTATTTTCCCGAAGGCAGCGGAAAGAAGGCCGACGAACCGCAAAGAGCCGCCGCAAGGCAGGAGGGCGCCTGCACGCTGAACGATATATGCGCGGCAGCTGCATATCTGTGCCGCTGGGGAGGGCGCTTTGCGATAGTATACCGCCCGGAACGCTTGTCTGAGCTTTTCTGCGTCATGTCGGCCTCGGGCATAGAGCCGAAACGTCTGCGCTTCGTCCTTAAGGATCCCGCTTCGGCTCCGACGGTATGCCTGGCGGAAGGCCGCCGCGGCGGAGCTCCGGGGCTGTCCGTCGAGGCGCCCTTTTACATAGGAAAGGAGGGCGGGTAATGCCCGGAAAGCTTTATCTTGTCGGTACGCCGATAGGCAATCTCGGCGACATTTCTCCAAGATGCGCTCAAATTCTTGAAGAAGCGGATTTTATAGCGGCGGAAGATACCAGAGTATCCGTAAAGCTGCTTAACCACCTCGGTATAAAAAAACCGATGGTCAGCTACTATGAGCATAATCGAAGAGAAAGCGGCGAGAAGATCCTGCGCCGCCTGGCGGCAGGGGAGAACTGCGCCCTTGTAACCGACGCCGGTATGCCAGCGATAAGCGCCCCGGGGGAAGAGCTTGTCAGGCTCTGCGCTCAAATGGATA
>JAGDDB010000215.1 GCA_017958265.1 Oscillospiraceae bacterium
CACTGGTTCGGCAGTCTGCTTTCCGGCGGAAAGGCCGTGCTGCTGCGCGGCATAAGCCCGGAATGGATACTCAAGACCGTCAGCCGCGAAAAATGCACGATAGTATGGCTGTTGGTACCCTGGGCTCAGGATATCCTCGACGCGATCGAGCGCGGGGACGTCGATCCCGCCGATTACGAGCTGAGTCAGTGGCGGCTGATGCACATAGGCGCGCAGCCCGTTCCGCCCAGCCTGATCAGGCGCTGGAAAAGCTATTTCCCGGACCATCAGTACGACACCAATTACGGTCTGAGCGAGTCCATCGGCCCCGGCTGCGTCCATCTCGGCGTGGAGAACATCCACAAAGTCGGCGCGATAGGAAAGGCAGGCTACGGCTGGGCAACGCGGATAGTCGACGGCGATAACAAAGACGTTGAGCCCGGCACCGTGGGAGAACTTGCGGTGAAAGGCCCGGGCGTGATGAAATGCTATTATAAAAACGAACAGGCCACGGCCGAAGTTATGCGCGGCGAATGGCTGCTCACGGGCGATATGGCCCGCGAGGACGAAGACGGCTTCATCTGGCTGGTGGACCGCTCCAAGGACGTGATAATCACCGGCGGAGAGAATATTTATCCCGTGCAGATAGAAGATTTCCTGCGCGCGCACGATGCCATAAAGGACGTGGCGGTAATAGGCCGCCCCCACGCGCGGCTCGGGGAAATAGCCGCCGCTATCATCGAGCTCAAGCCCGGCGCGGTATGCAGCAAGGAGGATATAGAGGCGTTCTGCATGGACCTGCCCCGCTACAAGCGTCCTCGTGAGATCATTTTCGATAAGGTCCCGAGAAATCCCACGGGCAAGATCGAAAAACCGAAGCTTCGCGAAAAATACAACAGCGTCAGCATCGTGGCGCACCAGACCGAAGCGGAGCAATAACAAACCGCGGAAGCGGCATCGGTTCCGCCGAAAAGACTTTGTCAACGATTTATCCGCGGCAGGAAAATATCCTGCCGCGGATGATTTCTCCCGGTATGACCGGTAATTACTTCATGCCGTTCTCGTAGGACTCGATCATTTTCTTGACCATCTGTCCGCCGATGCTGCCGGCCTGCTTGGAGGTAATGTCGCCGTTGTAGCCCTGCTTCAGGTTTACGCCTACTTCGCCGGCGGCTTCCATCTTGAAGCGGTCCATGGCGTCACGCGCATTGGGGTTAAGAATTCTGTTGCTGCTCTTAGCCATTTGAGTTGAAACTCCTTTTCTTTTTCTTGGTGTCCCGCCTATATGTTGCGCCCGCCGCTTTGTATTATTACTGACAATTTAAGGCGCAGCCGAGTCGGTAATTTTTTCCGAATGAAATACGTATCTTTGCTTGAATAAAAGCTTTGCTTTTGCCGCGCCGCGATATTATAATGATCATATATATAGGCGAAGGGAGTCGGACCTCTGCCGCCCGAGACCGTATCTTTTCGGCGCTTTTTGCCCTTTTATCTTTGCAAGGCGACAGCCTTGCCGCATCAAAAAGAACAATAATCACTCGAAAATCTCCCGTTCTCTCGGGTGCTTTGCAGTTTTCGCGGAGCCGATTTGGGCTGAGACAAGGCGCAGCCCGCAGGGAATACTTCCGTATTTTCAAGGGCTGCAACGAAGTATCGGCGCAAATCAGCCCGTGAAAACCGGCAGGTGTTCAACACCCTTCGCCTTAAAATAAAGGAGGCCGGACATATGGATAAAACAGCCTTTTACAAGCTCAGCTACGGTCTGTACCTGCTCAGCGCGAAAGAAGCCGACAAAGAAAACGGCTGCATTATAAACACAGCCGTGCAGTGCGCCGCCGAGCCGAAGCAGATATCCGTGTGCGTCATCAATAAGAACCTCACCTGCGGCATGATCCTGCGTACCGGCCGCTTCAACGTATCCGTACTGACCGAGGCGGAGCCGGCCGAGACTTTCAGGCGCTTCGGCATGCGATCCGGCCGCGATACCGACAAGTTTGCCGGCTTTGACGGTGCGGACTGCCTTGATAACGGGATACGTTATCTCAAAAGCGCCGCGGCGGTGTTTGCCTGCCGCGTCACATCGTCGCAGGATCTCGGCAGTCATACTCTTTTCATAGCCGAGGTCGAGCAGGCCCTTTCCCTTACGGACGGCGCTCCCATGACTTACGCCTACTATCAGGCAAACGTCAAATCCGCTCCGGATCGGGAAAAAAAGCCCGCGAGCGGATGGCGGTGCAAGGTTTGCGGATATGTCTACGAGGGCGACGAGCTGCCCGAAGGCTTTGAATGCCCCCTGTGCCATCACGGCGCGGAGGACTTTGAGCGGATCGGCGCCGAAAGCGAGCCCGCGCCGGAAAAAAAGACCGCGAAATGGAAATGCATCATCTGCGGCTATGTTCACGAGGGCGACGAGCCTCCCGAACAGTGCCCCGCGTGCCATGTTTCCTCCGATCTTTTCGAGCGCATCGAATAACCGCCCCGAGAGCATATGAAACGACCCGAGGCCGCTGCAAAACTTCCGTTTTGCAGCGGCCTCGTTTACTTGTGCCTTGACAGTTTTATTTTGCCTTTTTGGCAGCCTTTGCGGCTTCCTGCCTGGCTTTTTCGGCTTCCGCGTCGGCCGCGGCGATCTTGTCGGCGTCAACCAGCTCGATCAAAGCCATTTCGGCTGCGTCTCCGCGCCTGGCGCCTAAACGCAGGATACGGGTATATCCGCCGTTCCTTTCGGCGTAAATCGGAGCAAGAACGGTGAACATCCTGGTCACGGCGTCTTCTTTGGTCATGAACGCCAGAGCCTGACGGCGGGACGCAAGAGTGTTTTTCTTTCCAAGAGTTATCATTTTCTCGGCAAGCGGTCTGACCTCTTTGGCTCTGTCAATGGTAGTCTCGATCCTTCCCTTTTCGATAAGGTCGGTTACCTGCTGACTGAGCATTGCCATACGCGCGTCGGTCGCCTTTCCGAGCTTACGGTTAGCGGGCATTGCTTTTTCCTCCTCAATTATTGTCGTCGCTGGCAAGGGACAGGCCCATCATGGTCAGTTTATGGATCACTTCTTCGAGGGATTTGCGTCCGAGATTACGCACCTTGATCATCTCGTCTTCGGTCTTGTTGATGAGATCCTCCACCGTGTTGATGTTCGCTCTCTTCAGGCAGTTGAAGCTGCGTACCGAAAGATCCAGCTCCTCAATGGTCATTTCAAGGACCTTGTCTCTCTGGGTCTCCGTCTTTTCCACGACGGTGGATTTGCTGCTCACGTTCTCGCTGAGATCCGTAAACAGAGTGAAATGATCGCAGAGTATTTTCGCTCCCAGGGATATCGCGTCGCGCGCGGTTATGGTCTTATCCGTCCATACCTCCATGGTGAGCTTATCGTAGTCGGTCATGTTTCCCACGCGGGTGTTCTCAACCGAGTAGTTGACCTTCAGCACCGGAGTGTAAATGGAGTCCACGGGGATCACCCCTATTATAGCCTGTGCCGGCTTGTTGCGGTCGGCGCTGACGTAACCCCTGCCTTTGCTGAGAGTCATTTCCATGCTGAGCGTTGCGTCGGGTCCCAATGTGGCTATGTGGAGCTCGGGGTTGAGTATCTCGACCTCGCCGTCCGCCTTGATATCTCCGGCGCAGACGTCGCATTCTCCGCTTGCCTCTATATATACTGTCTTGGTCCCTTCGCAGTGAAGCCTTGCGATTATGCTCTTTATGTTGAGGACTATTTCGGTGACATCCTCTTTAACACCGGGTATCGTTGAAAACTCGTGCGCAATACCTGCAATTTTGACCGATGTGACGGCTGTGCCTTCCAAAGAGGAAAGGAGCATTCTTCTCAGCGAGTTACCGAGGGTTATTCCGTATCCGCGTTCAAGCGGTTCCACAATGAACTTGCCGTAGGACTCGTCACCGGGGGTCTCGATACATTCGATGCGCGGCTTTTCAATTTCTACCATCTATAAAAACCCTCCTCATATACTTGTCCGGGCCCGCGCCGTGCAGACCGGGACAGATTGTTTTCAGCTTACCAATTCGAGGGCGTGTGTGTTACTTGGAGTACAGCTCGACGATGAGGTGCTCTTCAATGGGCAGATCAATGTCTTCCTTCTGAGGCATTGCGACCACCTTGGCGGTAAGCGTATTGCGGTCATAGTCAAGCCACTTGGGCGGCTGACGGAAAGAGTTGGCCTCAATATTTCCCTTGATCTTCTCAAGGGATCTGCTGCTCTCCTTAAGAGTAATCACCATTCCCGGCTTGACAAGATAGGAGGGGATGTTGACCTTGCTTCCGTTCACCGTGAAGTGTCCGTGCAGAACGAGCTGACGGGCCTCGGGACGGGACATTGCAAAGCCGAGCCTGTAGACCGTATTGTCAAGACGGCTCTCGCACAGTGCCAGCAGGTTTTCGCCGGTCTGGCCCTTTCTTCTGACGGCCATCTCGTAGTAACCTCTGAACTGGCTTTCAAGGATACCGTAGTATCTCTTGGCCTTCTGCTTTTCACGCAGCTGCTGTCCGTACTCGGAGGTCTTGCTGCGGCCCTGACCATGCATTCCCGGGGGGTATGCGCGGCGCTCTATAGCGCACTTGTCTGTAAAGCATCTGTCGCCTTTGAGAAACAGCTTCTGACCCTCTCTGCGGCAAAGACGACATACTGCGTCCGAATAACGTGCCATATTGTTTTCCTCCTGTCCTTCCGATCAGACGCGGCGCCTTTTGGGCGGGCGGCATCCGTTGTGCGGAATAGGTGTGACGTCTTTGATCATGAGAACTTCCAATCCGGCGGACTGGAGGGCGCGGATAGCCGCCTCACGTCCCGAGCCGGGGCCCTTTACGTAGACCTCAACGGTCTTAAGGCCATGCTCCATGGCTGCGCGGGCCGCTGTTTCCGCCGCTGTCTGAGCGGCAAACGGAGTGGATTTTCTGCTGCCGCGGAAGCCCATTCCGCCTGCGGACGCCCAGGATATGGCATTGCCCTGAAGGTCGGTGATGGTGACCATGGTGTTGTTGAACGAGGAGCGGATATGCACCGCACCCTTCTCGATATTTTTGCGTTCGCGGCGCTTAGTCCTGACGCGCTGCTTTGCATTTTTCGCGGTTGCCATTACATATCCCTCCTTTACTTCTTCTTATTGGCGATGGTTCTCTTGGGACCCTTGCGCGTACGGGCATTGGTCTTGCTGCGCTGGCCGCGCACGGGAAGGCCCTTCCTGTGACGCAGTCCGCGGTAGCTGCCTATTTCCGTAAGTCTCTTGATGTCAAGAGCCACGGAGCGTCTGAGATCGCCCTCAACGACATAATTCTTGTCGATGCACTCTCTGAGCTGGGCTTCCTGCTCCTCCGTAAGATCCTTGACTCTGATGTCGGGGTTAATCCCCGTTGCATTGAGGATTTCTATCGCGCTTTTTCTGCCAATGCCATAGACGTAAGTGAGTCCTATTTCTATGCGCTTGTCCTTAGGCAAGTCAACGCCGGCAATTCGTGCCATACTTGTCAATCAATCCTTTCTTCGAAACTCGGTCAACCCTGTCTCTGCTTGTGCTTGGGATTCTCACAGATTACCATCACTCTGCCCTTGCGCTTGATGATCTTGCATTTTTCACACATGGGCTTTACCGAAGGCCTGACTTTCATTTATGAATCCTCCTATTTACTTCTCCATGTTATCCTGCCGCGAGTGAGATCGTAGGGTGACATTTGTACCGTTACCTTATCGCCCGGCAGTATCCTGATGAAATTCATTCTGAGTTTACCGGATATATGGGCAAGTATCGTGTGCCCATTGCCAATATCGACGGTGAACATCGTGTTGGGCAGCGATTCCACGACCGTGCCTTCCAGTTCGATGACGTCGTCTTTTGCCAAATCATGTCCCTCCCTGATCGTTGTCGGCGTACTTCCTCCGTTCACGCGCCGCGGCAAGCATTCGCCGCAGCGCGGCGTCGGTCATACCGTCGCCTGTCTTCCCGCTCACGGCTCTGAATTCGCCGTCCGGCAGGAATATAACATGTTTCGCGTTTTTCTTCTTCGGCGAGGAAAGCCTGCGCCTCCTGCCGTCGGCAAGGAAAACAGTGCCGTCGCTTATGTTCGTGACCGCGTAAAGTCTTCCTTTGTCATGCCCCGCGGAAGACTCGGCTATGCCGTAAAGTCTACAGCACATCTCCGCCGTCTCCGTCAAGCGGTGTGAGTATCTCCGGATCGCCCGCCGTGATAAGCACCGTGTTTTCATAGTGCGCGGAGGGTTTTCCGTCTTTCGTCACCACCGTCCAGCCGTCGTCCAGCACTCTTACCGCCGCCCCGCCCATGTTTATCATGGGCTCGACCGCTATCGTCATGCCGGGCATCAGCCTGGGTCCGTGTCCCGGATTTCCGTAGTTGGGCACTTCGGGATCCTCGTGCATTTTTTCTCCGATCCCATGCCCCCCGTACTCTCTGACCACCGAATAACCGTGCCGCTCCGCGTACTGCTGTACGGCGTGCGATATATCGGATATCCTGCAGCCCGCGCGGGCAAATTTTATTCCCTCAAAAAAGCTCTGTCTCGTCACCTCGACGAGTTTTCTGACCTCACTGCTCCCCGTTCCGGCGATGTATGTCGCCGCGCAGTCGCCGTTGTAGCCGTCTATAAACACGCCCACGTCGACGCTTACGATGTCTCCCTCTTTTATCTTTACGCTGTCCGGTATCCCGTGTATCACCCGGTCGTTTATTGAAATGCAGGTGCTTGCGGGGTAACCGTTGTAATGAAGGAAGGCGGGGCGCCCGCCCTGACCGACGATGAAGTCATGCACAGCCTTATCGATGGCTTTTGTCGATACGCCGGGCTTCACCATTTCACCCGCCAAAGCGCGGGCTGCCGCGGTAATTTTCCCGGCCCGGCGCATCGCATCGATCTCGTGTGCGGTTTTCAGCACGATCACTGAATCATCTCCAGTGCCTTGACAAGCTTTTCCGCGGTCTCTTCGACGCCTGCCGTGCCGTCGACGGTGATCAGCTTGCCCTTTTCGGCATAGTAGCCGATTATGGGCTCGGTCTGCTGATGATACACCGACAGCCGCTGTCTCACGGTTTCGGGCTTGTCATCCTCACGGATGGTCAGCTCGCCGCCGCATTTGTCGCAGACGCCTTCTTTTTCGGGAGGATTGGCCTTGACATGGTAGCTTGCTCCGCATTTAAGGCAGGAGCGCCGGCCTCCCATTCTCTGCTCTATCTCGCTGTCGCTCACTTCGAGTGATACGGCCGCGTCGATCGCCACGCCCATTTCGTCAAGCATCTTAGCCTGATTGATGTTTCTGGGCACTCCGTCGAGGATACAGCCCTTTCCCAGGTCGTGGCCGGCAAGAAAGTCTTTGATTATGCCTATTATCACCTCGTCCGGCACGAGCTCGCCCTTATCCATGTACTTTTTGGCGTCCAATCCGACGGGACGCTTTTCGGCAATGGCGGTGCGAAGGATGTTGCCGGTCGAAAGGGTGGTCACGCCAAGCTTTGCGCTGAGGATCTCAGCCTGGGTGCCTTTTCCCGCTCCGGGAGGGCCGAGCATTATGATAGTCATTTTTGTCCGCCCCCCTGCTTATTCAAGAAATCCCTTGTAGTGTCTCATAAGCATCTGATTTTCCAAAGTCTGGACTATCTCTATCGAAACGCCGACCACAATGATTATGGACGTGCCGCCGAGGGAGATGCCCGCCGCCTTGGTGATCTTGGAGAACGCTATGGGAAGCGCCGCGACTACGCCGAGGTAGATGGAGCCGAACAGCGTGATGCGGTTCAGCACGCGGCTGATGAATTCCGACGTCGGCTTGCCGGCGCGGAAGCCCGGGATGAAGCCGCCGTTCTTCTTGAGATTGTTTGCGACCTCAATGGGATTGAACTGGATGGTCGCGTAGAAATAGCCGAAAGCGATTATCAGCAGGAAGTAAATGATCATATACAGAATGGAATCGGTATTGATCGCCTTCAGGAAACCGTCCCAGAAGCTCCCTTCGCTGGGTTTGGACAGGAAGGAGGCTATCGTAGCGGGGATGGACGCTATCGACTGAGCGAAGATTATCGGCATGACGCCGGACATGTTCACCTTCATGGGAAGGTAGGTGCTCTGTCCGCCGTACATTTTTCTGCCGACCACCCTCTTGGAATACTGTACCGGAATACGTCTTTCCGCGTTGGTCACGAATATGATCAGCACTATGATGACGGCTACTCCGATTATGATCCCTATGAAGCCCACTACCGACAGTGCGCCGGTGGACAGGTTCATGATCACGCGGTAAACCGCTGTCGGCAGGCGGGAAATGATGCTGGCAAACAGTATGATCGATATGCCGTTTCCTATGCCGAACTCGGTGATCTGTTCACCCAGCCACATCAGCAGCGCCGAGCCGGCGCAGAAGGTCATTATGATCACTATCGCGGCCCAGAAACGGGGTGCGTCCGCATTCAGGATGCCGTAATTCCTCATCAGCATGTAGAAACCGGCGCCCTGGATAAGGCCGATAACGACCGTAGCGTAGCGGGTAATGGAAGAGATCTTCTTCCTGCCTTCCTCGCCGCCCTCTTTCTGGAGTCTTTCCAGAGCGGGGATGGCGATGCAGAGCAGCTGGATGATGATGGATGCGTTGATATAGGGCTGTATCGAGAGAGCGAATATGGTCGCGTTGCTGAACGCGCTGCCTGACATAACGTTGATCAGTCCGAGAGCCGTGTCCTGCATGCTGTCAAAATAGCTCTTGAGCGCGCCCACGTTGATATACGGAACGGGCACTGCGTTGCCTACGCGGTAAAGCAGGATAATGAACAGCGTAAAGATTATCTTTTTGCGCAGCTCTTCTATTTTCCAAGCGTTCCTGAATACCTGAAACACTTACACCACCTCGGCCTTTCCACCGGCCGCCTCGATCTTCTCTTTAGCAGTTTCGGAAAAAGCAGAGGCACATACCGTAAGCTTCTTTGTCAGCTCTCCGTTGCCGAGTATTTTTACTCCGTAGGTGCATTTTGAAAGGATCCCGCTGCTCAGAAGGAGCTGAGCGTCTACCGTGGTGCCTTCGTCAAAGCAGTTCAGGTCCGATACGTTTACATACTCAAGGGGCTTGGCAAAAATGTTGTTGAAGCCTCTTTTGGGGACTCGTCTTGCCAAAGGCATCTGTCCGCCTTCGAAACCGACCCTGACGCCGCCGCCGCTGCGGGCCTTCTGACCCTTGTGGCCTCTGCCGCCGGTCTTTCCGTTGCCGGTACCAATGCCTCTGCCCTTGCGCTTGGCTTCCTTAGTGGAGCCGGCCGAGGGGCTGAGTTCACTTAAATTCATGCCGTTCCCTCCTTATTCTTCGGTGACTTTCAGCAGATAGCCTATCTGGGCGATCTTGCCTTTTGTCTGCTCGTTGTCGGTCTGCACCGTTTTGTCGCCTATGTTTCTCAGTCCGAGGGAGTCGGCGGTAGCTATGTGCTTATCCAGTCTGCCGTTAAGGCTCTTGACCAGCTCTATTTTAAGATTAGCCATTGTTCAGACCTCCTTAACCCTGTATATCCTCAGGGCTCTTGCCTCTGATTTTTGCAACCTGTTCGGCGTTCCTGAGGGACGTCAGTCC
>JAGDDB010000216.1 GCA_017958265.1 Oscillospiraceae bacterium
ATCCTTGATGTAGCCGTAGCCGCCGTGGATCTGGAGCGCCTTATCTGCGATGCGGTTGGCGGCCTCGGAGGCAAAGTACTTGGCCATGGAGCAGTACATGCTTGCCTGGCGGTCGTTGCGGTCCTTCATGACGGCGCCGTTGTAAAGCAGCTCACGCGCCGCTTCAAGCTCGGTGGCCATGTCGGCTATCATGAACTGTATCGCCTGGAAGCTGGCGAGCTTCTTGCCGAACTGCTTTCTTTCCTTGGCGTACTTGATGGCCTCGTCAAGGCAGGCCTGGCCCACGCCGACGGACTGAGCGGCAACGCCCAGACGGCCGTAGTCGAGGGTCTTCATGGCGTTGGTAAAGCCCTTGTTGATCTCGCCGAGCCTGTCGCAGTCGGGCACGCGGACGTCTTCAAGGACGATATCGCTGGTGGGGCAGCCGATGATGCCCATCTTATTCTCGGGCTTGCCGAAGCTTATTCCGGGAGCCTTCATATCCACTATGAAAGTGGTGATCCCCTTGGAGCCGAGAGCGGGATCGGTCTTTGCGAATACGATGCCGAAATCGGAAATGGGAGCGGCGGTTATGAAAGCCTTGCGCCCGTTGAGGATCCAATCGTCGCCGTCGCGCACCGCGCTGGTGACGACGCCGCCCGCATCGGAGCCGGCGCCCGGCTCGGTAAGGGCGAAGCAGGGATACTTTTCGCCGCGGGCCACGGGGCCGAGATATTTTTCAAGCTGCTCGGGAGTGCCGGCCAGCATGAGCGGGCCGCTGCCGAGGCTGTTGGCGCCGCTGACGTAGATGGAGGATACCATGCTTACGCGGGCTATCTGCTCGATGGTGAGAACGTAGGCGAGGGTGTCGCCGCCCTGTCCGCCGAGCTCTTTCGGCGCCTTGATTCCGAAAAATCCGTACTTCGCGAATTTCTCGAGAAGCTCCTGGGGGTAGTTGCCGGTCTGGTCGATTTCATCCTGAAGCTCAGAGGGGATCTCGGCCTCGGCAAAATCCTTGGCCAGCTTCTGGATGAGCTGGTACTTTTCCGATAAAACCATTTAGTCTTTCGACTCCTTTCTGTACATTGCCTGTATGTAAATATTATATTTTCATACCGCACACTATCTCAGTAATAGTACCATATCGACATTTTAAATGCAACACAAAATATTAAGCGCATACTTGAAAAAATCCTGTTGAAAATGCTATAATTTCACCGGAAAAAGGAAGGGAGGTGCGGCGTTGACCGCTGTGATCCTCGCGGGAGGGAAAAGCCGGAGAATGGGCCGGGACAAGCTGAGTCTCGAACTGGACGGGGAGACCCTGCTCGCCCGTGCCGTAAGACGCTTCGGAGAAGCGTTCGACAGGGTCGTGGTATCCGTGGGGGAGAAGGACGCAGGCGGCGTCGCCGTCCCGTGCGTGAAAGACGTTTTCGTCGGCTGCGGGCCCATGGCGGGGCTGCATGCGGCGCTGAAGCACTGCGGAGACGACGTTTTCCTGGCCGCGGCGGACATGCCCTTTGCCGAGCCCGAGGCGGCGAAGCTCATAGCCGGCCTTTGCGGCGACGCCGACGCCTGCATCATGACCGACGAAAACGGAAGGATAGAGCCGCTGTTTTCCTTTTATCGCCTTGCGGCGCTGCTCCCCGCGGAAAAGGCGCTGCGTGAGGGGCGCAGGAGCATGCGCGAACTGTTTGCCGACATAAGGATAAGGACCGTAGGGCCCGACGATCTGGGAGAGCTGTGGACCGACAGACTGCTGATAAATGTAAACGACCCCGCCGATTATGAGAGATTATGTCTTGAATTGGAAAGGGATAAGTGATATCATACTCACATAACACCACTGAAAGGAAGCGTTACCATGAGCTATAAGGTCACTTACAGAAACGAGGCTGTAAAATATCAGGCCCCCGGTCATTTCGACGTGCTTACCACCCGCCTGCACAATCCCGCCGACGTTAACGGCGGCACGATAGTCAACGGTCTGTCGCATTTCCTTCCCGGCGGCGGAGCTGAGGTCGCCCCGGCCAATTTCGAGATGATATACTACATAATCTCCGGAGAAATGACCGTTGAGATGTATGACGACGACGATAAGGCCGCCAAGTACGTCCTGCATGCGGGAGACTCCGTGCATTTCGGCAAGGGCACGAAGCGCGGCTGCCTCAATACCGGCACCGAGAGCGCGCAGATGCTGACGATAATGATCAAGCCCGCGCAGTAAGGACATAGTAAAAGAGCACATGACGATTTCCGGGGGGGCGATAAACGGCCCCCCCTGATCATTAAAACGGAGGAAAGCGGAATGGCTGATTTCCTTGTTTTTGAAAGAACGGTATATACCCGGCAGCTTGACAGACGCATGTTCAACTATTGCCTTATAAGAAAGCCGGGACTGATACTTTACATATTTGTTCGATTAGCCGGAGCTTTCCTGGATCTTTTCGGGATAAAGGCGGCAAAAAAGCTGCGCTGGAGCTTTCTGAAAGCCGCCGGAGACCTTCCCGCGCGCTTTTGGCGGAAGAACGAGCGGCGTTTGCCGCGCCTGTTCCGGGACGGAGAGTGCGTTTGGCTCACATCCTATCCCCTCGAGGCGGTAAAGCCCCTGGCAGACATGACGGGAACGGCGCTTTACTCCGGAGACGACTGGCAGAAGCTTTACGGCGAAGCCTATTGGCAGCATGAGCCCATGCTGATAGCCGACGCGTTCCCGCCGAAGATCAAAAGCGAGACGGATACGGTATACGTATACCGCGGCAAGGCCATGCGCTCGGAAAAAGAGTATATCGCGCGCAAATGCCTCGTCGGGATCTATACCTTCCTGGTCCTTTTGGCGGCGGGCGTTGGCCTGGGCGCGCTGTGTCTGTATCTCGCCGCGGGCAGCTACAGGCTGGAAATGTTCATGAGCTATCTCAGCGTGCCGCTGATACCGCTGCTGAACATACTGCCGGTCGTGCTGCTGGTGTTTTTCATGTACTTCCTTTTCAACCGGGTTTGGGCCGCCTTCGCCGCTTCCGCGCTGATAACGCTGCTGCTGACGCTGATCAATTATTTCAAGCTGGCGCTGCGGAACGATCCGCTGCTGTTTTCCGATATCGGCTATGCGTCCGAGGGCGGAAAAATGGCTTTGGAGAAATACGGCATAGAAATAGACTGGAAGATACTGGCCGCCCTGGGGATCTGCGCGGCCGCGCTGCTTTTCACGATATTTCTCGCCCGGGCGCGGATGCGTTCCGGACGGCTGAGGATCCTCGGCCTGATCGCCGCCGCGGCGATAGCCGTGTGCTGCTACAAGCCCCTGTATGTCAGCGACGCCGTTTATCGCGATACCTCGAACAACAAGCTCGTTTCGCAGTGGTCCGCCACGGGACAGTATGTGTCGAGGGGCTTTATATATCCTTTCATCCACAGCATCCAAAGCGCAAAAAAGACTCCGCCGGAGGGCTACGGTCAAAAGCGCGCCGAGGAGATACTTTCGCGCTACGAATACCGCGACATGCCCGAGGAAAAGAAAGTGAATATCGTTGCGGTGATGCTCGAGGCCTACAATGACTTCAGCAAGTTCGGCGTGCCCGGACTGTACGACGAGGTTTACGGTCCGCTGCACCGGCTGGAGGAGAAAAGCTATCACGGCGAGCTGATAACCAATATCTTCGCGGGCAACACCGTGGATACGGAGTGGTCGTTCCTGACGGGCTATTCCAAGCTGCCGGAGTTCAGAAGGAATACCGCGTCATATGTGCATTATCTGCATGAACAGGGCTACCGCACCGAGGGCGGGCACCCCTGCTACGACTGGTTCTATAACCGCAAAAACGTGAACCGCTATCTGGGCTTTGACGATTACTATTTCTTTGAAAACAAGTACGGAGCCATAAACGGGAGCATAATAGGCGACGATCTGTTTTTCCCGGATCTTACCGACATGCTCGAAACGCATCTTGAAAGCTCGGATCAGCCGTATTTCAGCTTCAGCGTGACGTATCAGAACCACGGCCCCTACGATGAGGATGTCTATTGGTACAGCGGCGATTACGTTATAAACAACGGCTTTACCGACGGCGAGATGAACATGATGCAGAACTATTTCGCCGGCATCGCGATCACGTCAAGGAACGTGGCCGAGACGGCGGAGCGCATTTCCCGGCTTGAGGAGCCGACGGTATTCATCGTTTTCGGCGACCATAATCCCTGGATGGGCAACAACAACAGTATGTATACGCGACTGGGTGTGAATTTCGATTTCACGACCACCGAGGGCTTCTGCAACTATTACTGCACGCCGTATATCATCTACGCAAACGACGCCGCAAAGGAAGCGCTGGGCTTTGATTTCGTCGGCGAAGGGCCCAGGATAAGCCCATGCTTCCTCATGAACCTGTTTTTCGAGCTGTCCGGCATGGAAGGGAACGAATACATGCAGCTTGCCGACGATATGATGCATGCCTCGCCCTTAGTGCATATGTATGAGCTTTTCATGGCCGACGGCGAGGTAACGGAAACGCTCGGCGAGAAGGAAAGCGAGCTGTATAAGGAATTCCGCATAGCTCAGTATTATGAGCAGAACAGGCCCGTCGAAGCAGAATAGCGCACGGTACGGATAAGGGGCCGCTGCAAAATGAAACTTTTGCAGCGGCCCCTATGCTTTATACTGTTGAAAAATCAGCTCAGACCGTCACGGCGGGAAAGACGGTCGCACAGCATCATTATTCCGAAAAGGAACCAGAATACGAACATGCTGCGGGGATAGTACCAGGTATAGTCCACCATGCCCATGAGCATTATGCCCGTCATGCTTCCCGCCGCGGCGGCTATGATGGGCCTCAGGGACTTGTCGCGCGTCCTTACGGATGCGGCGGCAAGGTTTTTAAGACGGCCCAAAAGGGCGGCGGCGTAGGCAAAAGCGCCCGTTATGCCGATCTCGGCGCAGAGCTGCATGTAATTATTGTGGCTGTGCAGGGCGTAGCGTCCGTCCTCCATGGC
>JAGDDB010000217.1 GCA_017958265.1 Oscillospiraceae bacterium
AATGCGGAAAAGCTTTTGGGCGAACAGTTGACCCAGGCGCGCGGCGAGCTGGAATACCTTGAAAGCGTGCTTGAGGAGCTTGAACGCGTTGAAAGCGAAAAAGACATCGAGGAAATATCGGAGGAGCTTATCTCCGAGGGTTATCTGAAGGACAGGAGCAGGGAGCGGCGAAAAAAGAATGCGCAGCCCAGGCCGATGGAGTTCAGATCGCCTTCCGGGGCATATATATACGCCGGGCGCAGCAATATTCAAAACGACTGGCTGACAATGAAATTCGCGGGGAAAAACTGGCTTTGGTTCCACGCCCGCAATATCCATGGGGCGCATGTGGTCACGCCCTGCTCGGAGGAAGACGCCGAAACGGTCACGGCGGCGGCGCATATCGCGGCATATTATTCAAAGGGCCGCAGCAGCGCAAATGTACCCGTGGATTTCACCCGGGTAAGATATGTAAAAAAACCGTCCGGGGCGCGTGCCGGCATGGTGATATATACAGATCAGAAAACCCTGTATGTCACTCCCGATGCGGGAATGTTCCGCGAGGGAGGGAAAATCGATATCGGACCGTAAGCGGGTATGTAACCGGTGAGAAGCACTGTGACCGTCGTATGCTTCTCACCGGTTTTTATTTTTTGCCGCGCTGTTCAAGCACGGTTATGGCTCCGTTTAACATAACAGCGGCGTCGGCGCGGGTCAGAACGCGGGATGCGGGAGCGCCGGAATAGATATCGCAGGATGAAAGATTGCTTACCGCCTGACTTGCCCAGGCGGGTACGTCGGCGTTTAAAAACGCGTCTTTTACGTCCGAGATCTCAAGAAAGTTGTTCAGCATTACCGCGGCTTCGGCCATCGTGATGACTCCGCCCGGAGAAAAGACGATCTTTCCGCTGCTGTCGGGATATCCCCGGACTGCGCCCTTCATGAGCGCGGCGGAGATATACGGCTTGAGCCAGGGGTCGATATCCGCGTCGTCAAAAAAACCGGTGCGCGTTACGTCTGAAAGGGGAACGGTGTCGGTAAGCGCACTGCACATGGCAAGAAATTCTCCTCTTGTTACCTCGGTATCCGGGGAAAAGCAATATCCGTTTCCGAGCTTTTCACCGGTGAAGATGCCCGCTTCGGCCAATCTCAGAGCGGAATAGTATTCACCGCGGCCTTCCATGTCGGCGTAGGTAGTTTTTGTTTTTTGCTTTTCGATGATTATTGTCACCGTTGCGGGCTCCGAGAAATTACCGGAGCTGTCGCAGGCCGCGTAACAGAAGCTGTCGCGGCCCTTTTTGCCCGCAAGAGGCGTATAGATAAACGAGCCGTCGTCGTTGACCTTCAGTTCGCCTTTTTCGGGTTTGCTCCTGAGCTGATAACTGATAAGATCTCCTTCGGGATCGACCGCGCGCATGTTGCCGGAAACGGAAACGTTGCGGTAAGTCGAAATGCTGACGTTCTCCGCAATGGGCGGAGAATTGACCGATGCGGATACGCTGACGCTCTCTATGCTTACAGCCGCCGCGGAAGCCGCGAGAGTCAGGAAGCACAGCGCTACGCAGATAGCTTTCTTGATCTTCATAAAATAACCTCCCGTAAAGAATTACATGTATATTCTTTGACGGAAGGTTATATTTATTCGGATTAGAAGCGGGTTTATTTATTTTTTCAACGCGGCTTCGGCTGAGGCAAAGGCGGCGTCGCGAACATCGTCAAAGGCGATGACATATACGACGTAAAGACCGAAGGATCTGACTCTTGCGCAGTCCAATTTGGGACGTTCTTCCGGCATGTACTCCGGCATCCAATTATCCTTGCGCTGTTGGAGATAGTCTTCCGCGGCCTTCATGACGTCTTTTACGCCTTCCTGAGAAACGGCCTTGAATACGCCGTATTCGTCAATGGATGTGCCGGAGGCGTTGATATTGACCGAATATGAGGCAAACAGAGCCGTATCGAGCTTCATGGCGCCTTTAAGGTACGATTCGCGCATCTCCGTCAGACCGGGAATGACCTCGCTCACGGCGGAGGCAACGTCGCCGGCGTCAAGATCGTCCCGCAAAGCTTCCTTACAGCCGCAGAGCATGAGCATTGCGGCGGCGAGCAGAAAGACAATGGCTTTTTTCATTTGGGATATCCGTCCTTTTGTATGATCTCAGGGATAGGCGTGGGTGCGTATATAGTCAAGGACCAGCCCGAAACCGGTTTCATTCAGATGCAGCCCGTCGCCGTTCTGATAGGAGCTGACCATATAGCCGTCGCTCCCGATAAGCACGGTGCAGGTGTTGAGATACCTTACGCCGGTGCTTTCGGCGACCTCAAGCACCCATTGATTTGCCTGATTGATCTTTTCGTTGTTTATCGAGCCCTGATACTCGTAGTTGGATGCGACGGGGAATATGGACTGCAGAATGATCTTGGTATCCGGACTCGCCTGCTGGATCCCCGTAACGAGATCCGTGTACTCGGATTTGAAATAGTCCTCATCCATAAAGGATACTCCGTTTACGCCGAGAGTAATGATCATGTATTCCGGCTGCTTTTTCTGTACCGCGTCACGGATGGGGATCTCCGTGCCGTCATCGGGATACCATATGTCGGCAAAGCTCTGATAGGACAGGGTCAAGGTGCCGCTGGTGGGCGTCCATACCTGCTTGGTATCTCTGCCGTCTGTCAGCATTCGGTAGTATTTCATTCCGTAGGTCGTGGAGTCGCCGAGGAAAATAATCCTGTCGATGTAATCCTGCCCCATATCTTCGGTAGCGGGAAGAACGGCAGACGAGCTTTCGTCAATGCCGTTGAAGGCAAGTTCTCCGACGGGAGCCGGAGAGGGCGTATCATCATTTTCCGGTGCGGGCTGCGCCGTCTCCTCGGGCGCCGAAGCGGGAGAGGGAGGCGGATCTGATGCAGCGGGGGCGGGAGATTCGGGAGCGGGAGGCTCGGGGGTCTCGGAGACCGGCGGCGCGGGCCGGTCGGTTTCGGCGACAGCCGGCGGATCGGTGGTCGCCGGTGAAGAC
>JAGDDB010000218.1 GCA_017958265.1 Oscillospiraceae bacterium
ATCTGCGGCGGCATGCTCACCGGCGTCATAGACACCGCCATGTCCTTTATGTCGCGCTGGGCGATAGACGGCTTCATGACCCCGGGGACGACCGAGCATATAGGGCTGTTCGCCTTTGCGGCGGTGGGGCTGCAGTCTCTCATGGCCCTGCTCACCTTCGTTTACTGCCGCGCGGCCGGGCGCCTCGAGGCGCATCTGAGCGCGGACGTGCGCAGGGCGGCCTATACGCGGCTGCAGAGCATGAGTTTCAGTTATTTTGACAAGACCAGCACGGGCCATCTCATAACCCGGCTGACCAACGACATTTCCCGAATAACCGAAATGGTCTCCTGGACCTGCATAGATCTCGGCTGGGGCGCCATGGCTCTCGTCGCAAGTCTGATAGCCATGTTCACCGTAAACCTCAAGCTCGCCCTCATCACGATAACGGCCGTGCCCGCCGTGGCTCTGCTGTCGGTATGGTTCCAGAAAAAGATCCTGCGCTATCAGCGCGAGACGAGACGCATAAACAGCATGATAACCTCCTCTTTCAACGAGGGCATCATGGGCGCTCAGACCACCAAGACGCTTACCCGCGAAGAACTGAACAACGAGGAATTCTCCTCACAGACCGCGGACATGTTCCGCGCTTCCATGCGCTCGGCCACGCTCAGCGCGATATACATGCCTCTGGCGAGCCTTGCAATAAGCGTGGTAAGCGGCTTTGTGCTCATTGCCGGCGGGGTAGACGTGCAGCACGGTGTATTGACGATAGGCACTCTCAATTTCTTCCTCAACATCGGCATGATGATGTTCGAGCCCATACGCAGCTTCGCCAACATATTCTCGGAATTTCAATCCTGCCAGGCCGCGGCGGAGCGCGTGGCCGAGGTGCTGACGAGCACCGGCGATATCGAGGACAGCGCCGAGGTCACCGCGAAATACGGCGGCTTTTTCGACCCCAAAAGGGAAAATTGGGAAAAAGTGCGCGGAGACGTGGATTTCGACCATGTGTCTTTCTGGTATGTGCCGGGCGAGCCGGTGCTGACCGACTTTGATCTGCATGTCAAAGCCGGCGAGAACATAGCGCTCGTAGGCGATACCGGCGGCGGCAAATCCACCATAGTCAACCTTCTCTGCCGTTTCTACGAGCCGCGCGAGGGCAGCATACGGATAGACGGCACGGATTACCGCCGGCGCAGTCAGCTGTGGCTGCAGAGCAGCCTGGGCTACGTCCTGCAGACGCCTCATCTGTTCTCATGCAGCATCATGGAGAACATACGTTACGGCCGCCTCGACGCCACAGACGAGGAGGTGCGCGAAGCGGCGCGCATGGTAGGCGCCGACAAATTCATTGAAAAGCTGGAAAAGGGCTACGATACCGACGCCGGAGAGGGCGGCGGCAATATGTCCACCGGTCAGAAGCAGCTTATATCTTTTGCCCGCGCCATTCTCGCCGATCCCGCTATATTCGTGCTGGACGAGGCGACCAGCTCCATAGATACCGAGTCCGAAAAGAATATCCAGGCCGCCGCCGACAGACTGCTGCACGGCAGGACGAGCTTCATCATAGCTCACCGTCTCAGCACGGTGCGCAGCGCCGACCGAATACTTGTCATAGACGGCGGCCGCATACTTGAGCAGGGCAGCCACGGCGAGCTGATGAAGAAAAAGGGCCGCTATTACGAGCTGTACCGAAATCAGTTCAGACGCGAGCGCGAGGACGAGTCGGTACGCGAGCTTGACCGCGCCGAGGGTGTCGGAGAGGCGTAAGGCAAAACAGACGCCCGGCGCCGGAAGCTTATTGTCTTCCGGCGCCGGGCGTAATTTTGCTCTATCTGTTTTTCTCACGTATCTTTCTCAGCTTTATGCCGCAATGCAGTATCAGATACACATATATCGCAAACATGACCCCGAAAAAAACTTTGAAAAATCCGCTGAAGGCTCCCAGCCTTCCGGAAACCGCATTGGAAAGATTGGGAAGAACGCAGCACAGGAATATGCAGGCCAGGGGCAGCAGTCTCGTTTTCACTATTTTTGCCGCCATTTCCGAGCGGGACGCGCTGTCGCAGAACAGTTCGCCCTCCGCCTCCGTTTCGGCCTCGTCCGCCGGTTTTCTGAAATACAGCCAGCCGAAGCATTGAGCAAAATACTCCCATCCGAAGTCTCCGAGCATACTCATGTATTCCTCCGTCTGCTCCGAGTTTTTGAAATCGAGCCTGTAAATAACGTCCCGCGGCTCACACTCCTCGAAAATATAGAAGCACGGAGGTATCATTTTGACAAGCTTCATGCCGCTCTTGTGGCGCTCCCTGAGCCATATCTCTTCTTCCTCATAATCGGCTATCGTGAAAAAGCGTATCAATGTTTCACTCATCCGTGTTTTCTCCTTTGCTGTTTTTATAGAGTCTTTCTATTCTCCTGATCTCAATGTCGAGCACCTCGCGGCCGAGCTCCGTTATAACATACAGTTTTCTTTTCTCTTCCTCGCCGTGAAAAACTATCAATCCGTCCTTTTCCATTTTTGAAAGCGTTCCGTACATCGTTCCCGCGCTTATCGTCACGGCGCCGTCCGTCAGTTCTTTCACCCGGCGGCTTATCCCGTACCCGTGCTGCGGCGCCTGAAGGCAAAACAGGATATAAAAGCCGGACTCGGTCATCGGAACGTATATGCGTTTTATTTTATCGTTCATGGCTCCTCCCTGACTATCATGGTGCGATACATCGAGGTTCGATATATAGTATATCGAGCCTCGATGTATTTGTCAAGAGCATTTTAAAACTTTTTTCGGGCGTATGTAAAAAAGGGCTGAAACTTCATTCGCTTCAGCCCCGTCAACGCACATTTTTCAGATCATCGCTTCCGCTTTTTTCATCGCGCTTATGCAGATATCGCCCACCACGGCCATGTCTTCGGCGCTGAAAGCCGAGGGGAAGTTGTCGCTGAAAAGTATCTGCGACGAAGGCGGGAATTCATCGTCCCCCGCCCATACGAGCATGCGCACGTACAGTCCCTTCATAAACCTCAGCTCATATCCCTCGTCGCCGCCGGATATCTTTTTTGCGCCGAGCAGTTCCATTGCCGGAGCGAATTTCTCCCGCGCCCTGTCATAGCCGAAAGCCAGGCGCTTTATGCAGCGTCCGTCAAAGCTTCTCAGATACGCCTCGCCCCAGGGCGCCTCTCTGTATGTTATAAATCTCCCGCCGGGCGCCCTCATGACCCCGCCGATAAGATAACGCATCAGCAATATCTTCACAGCGTTGTCGCCCTCGGCGCAGTCAAGCTCCGTGTTTTTTTCCGTCAGGCGAAGATCGAACCCGGGAAAGGAGGCTCGGTAGACATTGCCCATGAACTCCAACTCGAATTCCTTTTCTTCCGCGTGAAAGGCCGTCCTGCAGCGTTCGGCCGCCTCGGCGGGATCAAGCGCGGAATAGAGCCGGGAATAATGCTCGAGGGGCCTGCCCTCTTTATTGTTTACTATCTCCATCATATCCTCTTGCAGGACGGGAACAGCCCGGCGTCGGTATGCGGAAGGAAACAGGCGGAAACGAACTCATCCATATACGTACTCTCGCGGCTGAGCTCTATATACGTCATGTTGGCGGTGATCTCGTCCACTTTGGCGCGGGCCTCGTCCGACAGCAGCATGCAGCATGCGCCGGTAAGGGACGAATTGCCTATATACCTGTATTTCTCTCTCGGAATGTCCGGGAGCATGCCTATGCTCACCGCGTTGTCCATGTTTATGCCGCTGCCAATGCCCCCGGCTATGAGCACCTGTCCTATATCGTCCACGCTGCTGTCGGCATAACGCAGCATCAGACGCACTGCCGAGAATATGGCTGCCTTGGCGCGGATGAAATTATCGAGATCGACCTCGCTGAGCGATATGATCCTGCCGGTGCCCGTCATGTCCGCCGGGACAAGAACATAGCTTTTCTGGCCGTATTCGTCCGTTCTGACGCGCTCATCCTCCGCGATTATCTTTCCCGATGAGTCTATCAGTCTGCACCGGAAAAGCTCGGCTATGGTATCTATCAGTCCCGATCCGCACAGTCCCACGGGCTTTTCGCCGCCTATCACGCCGAATTTGAAGCTCATGTCGCTCTCGTCGATCACGCAGCTTTCTATCGCTCCGTCGGTGGCGCGCATGCCGCAGCTTATCTCGCCGCCCTCAAAGGCGGGACCTGCCGAGCAGGCGCAGCTCATCATGAAATCCCTGCATCCGAATACCAGTTCGCCGTTGGTACCGAGGTCTATGAACAGCCGGTATTCGTCACTGTCCCACAGCATGGACGAAAGCGTGCCGGCGGTGATGTCGCCTCCGACATAGCTGCCGATGTTAGGGGCGCAGAAGACCTCCGCCCGCGGAAACAGCGGCAGCCCCAGCTCCCACGCCTCAGCGTTTTTCAGGGACATGAACGCCGGGACATAGGGGTCGAGCCGTATATAGTCCGGCGTGACTCCGAAGAACAAATGGTTCATGGTCGTATTGCCGGCGATGACCATGCGGTAGACCTGCTCGGCAGGCACCCCGGCCGAGCGGCACATGCCGTTGATTATCGGTATGACGGTCTCTTCCGTCACGGCGCCGCGCAGTTTTTTCAGGCCGTCTTCCTTCGACGCCTCGATTATCCTGTTTATAACGTCGGCTCCGTAGCGTATCTGCCCATTGCCGGACGAGGCCTTCGCAATGATCCTTCCGTCGGAAAGATCGATAAGGACCGCCGAAACCGTAGTCGTGCCGATATCCACGGCGATGCCGCATACGGGGTGCTTCTCCCCCTCTGCCCACAGGTCGATGAGGCCGAGCCCCTTTTCCTCCCTGCGGACCAGGCATCTGAGCTTGCAGTCCGATGCGCGGAGAGCCGCGGGAAGCTTTCTGAGCGCGTCGAGGCTCACCTGCTCCGCGCTTAGCCCCACAGCGTTGCAAAGCCTGTCACGGTCGGCTCTCGTATCATCCTCGCTCGGCGGGTCGACCGTGACGGACATTACCTCAAGATCGGTGCCGAAGGCTATGCCGGCCCCCTTTACGTCCGCGATCGCGGCATTGAAAATAGCCGTCTCCCTCTCGTCGCTCAGGTCGGCCACCTTCATCCTGCTCTTGTAGGCCGATGCGATATCCGGAACGAAGATATCCGCGTCGCCCTTTACGTTGCAGCCGCAGGCAAGCCTCCAGCCCTGCGCGTAATCCTCGTCGGATATCTGTCTCGGTTTTTCGGAAAACAGCTCTCCCCTTTCCAGCCTGACTCTGCATTTCCCGCAGGAGCCGTTTCCGGAGCAGGGCGCGTCGATCGCCACATTCACTTTTCTCGCCACATCGAGCAGCTTTTCTCCCGGCAGCGCCTCCGCGCGCAGTTCTCCGCTGCCTTCGATCAAAAACGTAATAACAGGCATTTCTTTTCTTATACCTCTTGCTTAAATAAATATAACAAATCCCCCGCACAGAACGCGCGGGGGATAGGCGCCGCTTTAATTACAGTTCCAGATAAGAATCTGCGTAAAGGGTGTTGTCCATGATGATATCACAGGACTTGATGGTCTCCATGAGGCGCAGATCGCAGGGATTTGCGATGGCGGAGGTCAGGCCGCACTTTATGGCCATGGCTACCATGGCGCTGTCCATGATGGGTCTGATATGCTTGGGCATACCGTTGGATATATTGCTCAGACCGCCGGTGGTGTTGAGGCCCATGTCCTTGCACATAGTCAGAGCGTCCAGCACCTGTATCTGCTTGTCCTGCATGCCGCGGACAGAGGCGGGAGCCTCCGACGGCCGGCAGCATAAAGGAAGACTGTGTGTTAAATCTCCAGATAGGAATCCGCGTACAGGGTATTCCCCTTGAACACGTCACAGGACTTGATGGTCTCCATCAGTCTCTGGTCGCACGGATTGACGATCGCGGAGGTCAGACCCTGCATCA
>JAGDDB010000219.1 GCA_017958265.1 Oscillospiraceae bacterium
AAGCGGAGGAAGGAACGTCGGGTATCGAGTCGTCCTCAACCTTCCTCGTGGCCGTAAGCGCCTCGGCGGGAAGCGCCTTTGCGAAAATGACAGCCACCTCGCTGCGCACGGCGGGGGTATTGTAGTTATTGTATTCCGAGGCGATGATCCCCTTGTCCAGCGCGTAGCGGACGTAGGGCGCGTACCACTTTTCGCCCTCCCGCAGCTCGCTCAGCACCGGGTCGGCGCCCGTTGTGTAGATGCTGTATATCCTGCAGGCCAGGGTTATGGCCTCGGCGACGGAGAGCTCTTTATCCGGAGCGAACTGAGTATCGCTCACGCCGTTTATGAAGCCGTACTCATAGCCGAGCTGCACTTCGTCGGCATACCATTTATCGGCCGGAACGTCCTCAAACTGGTTTTCATAGGTCCTTTTCGGGCCGAAATTGGCGTATGAGTTTTCCGCGGCGAACGCGCCCGCGCACAGCGAAAGGCACACCGCCAGCGCAAGGAGCAAACTGATTATCTTTTTCTTCATAGTGACCTCCCCTTTCCGTTCACGCTCGGCCTGCGTTCTCTTTTTTATATAATATCGCAGACGGAGGCTCTTGTAAATTCGCAATTTCGCTTTCGGCCGATTTTTCTTGTTTCGGGCCGCAGCGGCAAAAAGCACGCTTCCGCGTGCTTTTTGCCGGGCAGGCGAGAAAAACCCACCTGCGGGATCATATTCGGAATGCCCTGCCTTTACCGGGCGGGAAAATGAATAACGCTCGGGTCCATTTTGGACAAGTCCGTGCAGCCGGTATATGCCATGGCCTTGGCAAGCTGCTGGTTTGCTTTTAACAGATAATCCCTCACGCCGTTTTCGGGATCGTTTTTGATAGCCGCCATAAGCGGACGTCCTATACCCACGGCCGTCGCGCCCAGGGCCAGCGCCTTGAAGGCGTCCATCCCGGTTTGTATCATGCAGTCCACAAACAGCGGGACGCTTCCCTTGACGACTTTGATGATATTCGGCAGCGCCTGCAGCGGAGGGATCGCAAATTCGATCCGGTTGTGATGGTGGGAAAGCACCATGCCCTGCACCCCGGCCTTCAAGGTCTCCTCCGCGTCATATGCGCTCAGGACGCCCTTTGCAATTACCGGCAGCTTTGACGCTTTGCAGATATCCGCCAATTCCGCCGTTGTGAGGGTGCGAAGCGGATCGCCGAAGCAGATGCAGGGCGAGCCGTCCTCCGCAAAGCCGTGGTCAATATCTATCCCCACCGCGAGCAGGCCGAGTTTTTCCGCATGCTCGATTTTTTTATAGATCCTTTCTCTGTCGGCATAGGGCTTGATGATCTCGATTATCCTCGCGCCCATAGCCGCGAAGCGCTCGATATCCTCGTCGGGCGCCATTCCGTACCAGAACACCGCATTTGCGGCTACGACTCCGCGCACCAGGCTGTCAGCCGCGCCCGGGAACATAAAATGATCCATATGGGAAAGGGCGGCCGACATGATAGGAGACGCAAAGGTTTCGCCATAGAGCGTAAATTCCGTGGACGGGGTATCTGAGTTCATATACCGCGTTTCGATCAGCAAAGAGTCCAGATAATCTCTGGAGAACGAATCTGAGTTTCCCGTTGCCACTTTCCATCCTCCCTTTCAAATCAGATGATTAATTATACTTGAAAATCCTGTTTTTGTCAATTTGCCCGCAGGGGGCGCGCCTGAGCCTGCCTTCCCGAGAGGAGAATCGCAGCAAAAAACGGCGTGCCGGGGCACGCCGTTTTGCATAGAGCTGGAACGGGATTCAAACCCGCGGCCTTCGGCTTATTCCGCCGCCTCCTCGAGCGCCTCGAGCAGAAAGCTCACGGGACGAAAGCCGTCGTTGCAGGATATCATGGCGGACTTCGGATCTTTCATCCAGCCGTCGTAAAAATCCCCTCCGCCGTGAGCCAGCGCCATAACGAAGGCGGAGACGCTCTCCCAGGCGCTGTCGCAGAAGCCCTCCGGCTTCTGCCAGCCGTTGGCGATAAAGCTCTGCCCCGCGCGCATGTCGCAGGCGTGGGATATCGGGTTTTCGTATTTCTCGATGAGGTCGTCATACCGCGCGACCTTCATGACTGTTATCCTGACTTTTTTCACGCTGGCTCTCCCCTTTCCGCCGCGAAGCGCGTTTC
>JAGDDB010000220.1 GCA_017958265.1 Oscillospiraceae bacterium
ATACAATTCTTCGCTTAGCTCCGAATTGACGCGCGACCACGCGCGCGCCGCAGAAGCGGCGTAAAAACAGTGGTTTTAATCGATTATAAAAACGACAGGTTTTGACCTGTCGTTTTTTGTTGGGCTTCGGGCTGCGCCCTCGCACCGATGCGGCGTGACAAGGCTTTTATCTTCTTTTCCTCAAAAAAGCAAAAAAAGCTCTTGCATTTCCTTTTCACTCATGATAAAATACACATCGCTGTTGAAGAAAACCGGACGAAAGAGGTGAATTTAATGAAAGAAGGTATCCATCCCGACTATCAGCAGACCACGATCAAATGCGCGTGCGGCGAGGTCATAGAAACGGGATCTACAAAGAAGGATATCAAGGTCGAAATCTGCTCCAAGTGTCATCCTTTTTTCACCGGTAAGCAGAAGCTGGTAGACACCAGCGGCCGTGTCGACAAATTCAATAAGAGATTTGGACTTAACGGTTGATTTCGAGATGTTTAAAGCCCGCGCATTGCGCGGGCTTTAAGTTTTGTTTTTGAGGAGATCATAAAATAGAAGAGAATAAAGTGATCAAGGAAAAAGCCGTACTTGTCGGGCTGAGCGCCGACAGTATGGATATAGGCGACCGCTCGGATGAGACGAGCCTTGACGAGCTTCGCGCCCTGCTTGAAACGGCGGGAGGGGAGGCTGTCGGCTATGTGCTGCAGACAAGACCTGCGCCGGAGCCGCGCAGCTTTATAGGCAGCGGAAAGGTCGCCGAGGTCAAGGCGCTTGTCGACGCCGAGGGCTGTGATCTTGTGTTATTCGACAATGAGCTTTCGCCGTCGCAGTCGAACGTGCTCAGTTCGGAGCTTGGCGTGAGAGTTCTGGACCGCAGCGGCATCATACTCGACATTTTTGCCGGAAGGGCAAGAAGCAGAGAGGGACGCATTCAGGTCGAGCTTGCCCAATACAAATACCTTCTGCCGCGTCTTACGGGTATGTGGACGCATCTGGTCAGACAGACCGCAAGCGGAGGGAGAAGCCCCATAGGAACAAGGGGACCGGGTGAGACGCAGCTGGAGACGGACAGGCGGCATATACGCCGCAAGATACAAAAGCTCGAGGAAGAGCTTGAGGACGTAAGGCGCATCCGCGGAACACAAAGACGGATGCGCGAAAAGAACTCAATGCCCACAGCCGCGCTGGTGGGCTATACAAACGCCGGTAAATCGACGCTGCTCAATGCCTTGACGGGATCGGATATACAGACGGGGGACAGGCTTTTCGATACTCTTGATACCACTACGAGAAAACTTATCCTCGATGAAAATTCCGAGCTTCTGGTATCGGATACGGTCGGATTTATCCGCAAGCTGCCGCACCATCTCGTTGAAGCTTTTAAAGCCACGCTCGACGAACTTAAATATGCCGATGTTCTGCTGCATGTTATTGACGTGTCCAATCCCGATTGGGAGCAGCAGGCAAAAGTTACCGACGGCCTTATAGAAGAGCTCGGCGTTTCCGCAACGCCGAGAATAGATGTATACAACAAATGTGACCGCTGCCTTGTAAGCGAGCTCAAGCGCAGCGAAAACAGCGTATGCATATCCGCCGTGACAGGCGAGGGGCTTGACGAACTCAAACAGCGCATAAGCGCCGTCCTTTCCCGGGGCATTAAGGAAATAAGCATGCTGCTGCCTTACGGGAAAGCTTCCGTGCTTGATATGCTGCACAGGGAGAGCAAGGTCCTGTATACGGAATACGGGGACGAGGGCATAAGCGTGAAAGCCGCGTGTACGCCGGAGATTTACGCAAGGATAAAAGAATATGTCACAGTTTGACGCGTATTTGCTGCCCACGGCATTCGGGCAGGCAGAATTCACCGAAAAAAGATCGCGCTTCATAGGCCGCGTATGGCCTGTGGAAAGCGAGGATGAAGCTCTGGAGTATCTGCGGAAGATACGCGAAAAACATTGGGACGCCACTCATAACGTATATGCGTACGCGCTGAGATCGGGCAGTGTCATGCGGTATTCCGACGACGGCGAGCCTCAGGGCAGTTCGGGCCTGCCTACGCTGAATGTGTTTCGTTCGGCGGAAATCTCGGATTTCTGCTGCGTTGTAACGAGATATTTCGGCGGTATACTTCTCGGTACCGGAGGCCTTGCGCGGGCATATTCCCAGGCGGCGTCCATGGCCCTGAGCGAAGCCGGGATCAGTGAAAAGCGTTTATGGGGCCGCCTTCTGATAGAGTGTCCCTATTCACTGTATGAAAAACTGAAAAAGGAACTTGAACAGCGGCAGGCGAATATATGTTCTTCCGATTTCGGCGCTTCGGTCACCGTTGAGGCGCTTGTAAAAAAAGAACTGTGCGGTGAGCTTGCGGAAAAGATAAAGGATGTAAGCTCCGGCGCCGTGGAGACTCTTTTTCTCGGCGAGGAATATGTGGCGGTCCCGGTGAGATGATTTCTGATATTATAATGATACGAAAAAACGGAGCGTTCTCGTTCAGAGAACGCTCCGTTGTGTTAAAGAGATCAGTTCTTGCTGCGCTTGCTGGCATCGACCCAGTCGAGATCCTTGCGGGCCTGACCGAAGGCTTCGCCGCCTTCGGGCGTTCCCCACATGGGAGCGGGAGCGGGAGCCTTTTCGCCGTCTTTGGGAGGCGGCGGCGGAGTGAAGTTCTTCATCATCTCTGCCATACGCTTTGCGGCCTTCTCCTGGCGCTCAGCCTCGGTGAGGGTGTAATCCTCGATGGTGTTGTGCAGTCCGCGGAGCTGATTTGCTCAGTTCTCGGGATGATGGTCGGGGAGAACGAGGATGCGGCCGTTCTCGATGCCTTCCTTGAGGATCTCGCCGAGCTCAACGGGATCGATGCCGGTGGCATGGATCGCTCTGAGGGTCTTCATGGTGCCCTCACTTACGTGATAGCCGGTGTTCTTCAGGTTGGCGGGACGGAACTTCTCCGCGTTGCCGATGTTGGAGTTGATGTTGCCCGGGCACAGAACGGTGGCGCCGGCGCCGTAGGGCTTCAGAGCATCGGCGTAGGAGTACATCAGGTTGCAGACAGCGGCTTTTGCAGCGGAGTAAGGTCCGGTGGTGGAGCCGGCCATGAAAGCGCCCATGGAAGAGGTGGTAGCTACCCAGAACTCAGTCTTGTGAGCGTAGGCCTTGATCATACGGGGAACGAAAATGAGCAGGCCGTTGACGACGTGATTAAGGCACACGCCCATGACCCAGTCAAAATCGTCGAAGGTGGACGCTTCGATGGGTCCGAAGGAGTTGACGCCGGCGGTCTGTATCAGCAGATGAGGCGGGCCGCCGAAAACTTCTTCGACCTTATCGGCAGCGGCGGTATACTCGGCGCGGTTGGTAAGATCGACCTTAAGAGGGAGAATGTCCTCTTTCTTGATGCCGAAGGCTTCGAGCTCTTTTGCCGCGTTGTCAAGAGCATCCTGACGCACGTCGGCGATAGCGACACGCATTCCGGCTCTGCCGAAAACCTTGGCCTGGCCAAGACCGGCACCGGAAGCGCCGCCGGTTACGAATACTATCTTACCGGCAAAATCTTTCATGTGAGACACTTCCTTTTCAATAATTTGTCTTTATGACCAAAGCGGGAGGCTTTGATCATAAATGGTTTATGAATATATGATAACATCTATCTAATAAAAAGGCAACAATAAAATACCAAATCTGCAAAATAAAACAGTAAATTAAAAGATATGCCGCGGAAGCGATCATTTTTGCAAAGCTCACAAACGCGAATTGTTATAGACCGTCGATCCCGGCTCGAGGGAATGGGTAAGCCACACGCTGCCGCCTATCACGCAGCCGCTGCCGATGACCGTATCGCCGCCGAGTATGGTGGCGCCGGAATATATCACGACATGATCGCCTATGTCCGGATGGCGTTTGATGCCCTTCACGGGATTGCCGTTTTCATCCAGCTCAAAGCTTTTTGCGCCGAGAGTTACGCCCTGATACAGCTTGACATGCTCTCCGATGGTGCATGTCTCGCCGATCACGACGCCGGTGCCGTGGTCGATGAAGAAATATCTGCCTATCGACGCGCCGGGGTGGATGTCGATACCGGTGAGCGTATGGGCATATTCCGTCATCATCCTCGGCAGAATGGGGACTTTGAGCAGGTAAAGGCAGTGGGCGAGCCTGTAAATGCTTATCGCTTCAAATGCGGGATAGGCAAGCATGATCTCCTCTTCCGAGACGGCGGCGGGATCGCCCTCGTACGCGGCGCGGATATCCGTTTCCAGACAGTCGGAAATAGCCGGAATGGAGGAAATGAATTCGGAAACGAGTCTGTCGGCACAGTCCGGGCCCTCTCCGTCCATGATATCGCATATCATCCCGCGCAGCAGGACCGAGGCCTGCTGCAGATAGCCGGAGATGATAGCGCCCATAAAACGCCCGTCGTGCTCCTCCGGGAAAATGGCGGGATACATCGCGCTGCGGAGAAGATCGATCATACGCACTACTTTTTTCTTCATGCCGGGACGGCTGACGCTTCCGCAGACGCGCTTGGAGTTCAGCGAAGCAAGATGCTGCGCCGAAGAGTTGATTATATTTTGAAGATCGTTGAAATCATCCATAATAATATATTACCGCTTTATCACTGTTCTTGAGCCATTATTCCTCGCCTTCGGGGATAATGCAGGTGATCATCGTAAGAGTATTGCAGGCGCTCCAGGACGACCACGGCCATCCGTCACTGGCAACGGGGCCGGGAGTGATGTCGGCCTTTTCGCCGGTGAGGGGATAATAATCATAGGGAGCAAAGCCGAGTATGCAGCCGCGCTCTTTGACCGTGTCGCAGAAACGGCGCGCGATACTGGCAGCCTCTTTCTTGCGGCCCGCAAGATGAAGACCGGCGGTTATGAATATCTGCGCGGGGGCAACGACGC
>JAGDDB010000221.1 GCA_017958265.1 Oscillospiraceae bacterium
ATCGCGGGCGAGGTGCTGCCGAAGCTGGTCAAATACATGCTTGACAAATACCCCGCTCTCGATCCCGAGCTCGTATACATGACGGGCTATTCCATGGGCGGTATGGCAACATACAACTGCATAGGGGCGCATCCCGAGATTTTCGCCGCGGCCTGCCCCATGGCGATGCCTCTGCAGAATCTTTCCGAAACCACCGTCGCTCTTTACGAAAAATACGATCTTCCCGCGATGCTGGTCACGTCCTCTTACGACTTCGCGGTGTGGGATACGGCGAACAACCGGCTCAACGACGGCGCGCAGTATTTCCTGCAGACCTACTGCGGCTTCAACGGGCTCGCCGCGTCGGATCCGGATTATGAAAAATATCCCGTCATAGGCCGTCCCAGCGATTCGTTCAGCCTGACGGTGATCGACGGTCAGTGGCGCAACTTCGAGTGGCTCATCAACAACGACAAGGGCATACCGATGATGGGCCTGAACGTCACGGAATACCTGCAGCATTCTTTGTGGCCGGGTTACGGAGATATAGTTTACAATTTCTTCCGGCACTATCGCCGCAGCGCCGAAACGGGCGAGATAATTTACACGAAATAACCGATCATTCAAACGGCCCTTCGTCACAGACGAAGGGCCTGAAAGAAGAGACGAAACATGAAAATCGTAATCTTGGGCTGCGGCAAGGTCGGCTCGGAGCTGGTCAAGCAGCTGTCACAGGAAGGCCACGACATAGTGGTCATCGACAACGACCCCAAAACCGTGGAGGACGCGTCAAACCTCTATGACGTGATGACGATATGCGGCAGCTGCGTCAGTCATTCGGCCCAGGCCGAGGCGGGCGTGGACAAGGCGGATCTTCTCATCGCCGCCACCGGCACGGACGAGCTGAATCTGCTTGCCTGCCTCACCGCGCGCAAGCTCGGCGCGCGCAGCACCATAGCGCGGGTGCGCGACCCCGTATATATCGATCAGATGGACTTTCTCAGCGATGAGATAGGCATATCCATGTACATCAACCCCGAGTATGCCGCCGCGGCCGAGATATTCCGCATACTTCGCTTCCCCTCCGCGCAGACCGTAAACCTTTTTGCCGGCGGACGGGCGGAAATGGTGGATCTGACCGTTCCTCCCGGCTCCGAGCTTGCGGGCCTGGCTCTGAGGGACCTTCCCCGCTCTTTTTCCGTCAAGCTGCTGGTATGCGCCGTGGCGCGGGACAGCGAGGTATACATCCCCGACGGCAGCTTCGTGCTGCAGGCGGGCGACCGCATAAGCATCACCGGCGAGCCGCGCGAGGTCGAAACGCTTTTCAGCCGCTGCGGTCTGCTTCGCCGCGAGACCCGCAGCGTGCTTTTGGTCGGCGGCAGCCGCATAAGTTATTATCTTGCGAAAATGCTGTTGGGAATGGGCACCCGGGTAAAGATCATTGAGCAGGACGAGCTGCGCTGCACCGAGCTGTGCGAACTGCTTCCGGGGGCCGAAATAGTCTGCGGCGACGGTACCGATCAGGAGCTGCTCGGCGAAGAGGACGCCGGCAGCATAGACGGTCTTGTCGCGCTGACAGGCGCGGATGAGGAAAACATCATCGTGGCCATGTACGCAAGGACCCTCAACATAAGCAAGGTCATAGCCAAGGTGAACAGGGAAAACCTCGCCGCGCTGGGCGAAAGGGCCGGTATAGAGTCCGTGATATCGCCCAAGCTCATCACCGCGAGGGTGATACTGCGCTATGTGCGCGCGATGCAGACCTCTCCGGAAAGCAACGTGGAGTCGCTTTATTCCATTGCCGGCGGCAAAGCGGAGGCTCTGGAATTTTCGATCAAGGTCGCCCCCGGCATCACCGGCATCCCCCTCAGAGAAATAAAGACGCGCAAAAACATTCTGATCGCCTGCATAGTCCGCGGCAATCGGATAATCATTCCCGGCGGCTCCGACTGCATCCGGCCAAACGACCATGTGCTCGTCGTCAGCACGGAAAAAGGGCTGGACGACATAACGGACGTTCTGGCATAAGGAGTAAGCAAATGGCTGTTTTTCATCCCGGAGGCTGGGAGCTGAGCCTGGAGGCGATAAAGCTCTGCGGCTTCAAAGAAGGCGACCGCATCCTGGACATAGGCTGCGGCGACGGCGTGACCGATACGCGCATGCGCGACGAGCTCGCGCTCAGGCCCGTAGGCTGCGATACCGACCGCGCCGTGCTTGACCGCGCCCGTCAGCGGGACGAGAAGCTCAAGCTGCGTCTTACGGACGGCTTAAGCCTCGATTTTCCCTCGCTGTATTTCGACGGCGCGATCATGGAATGCTCTTTTTCGCTCATGAACAGACACGATGAGCTGCTCCATGAGCTGTGGTGCGTGCTCAAGCCCGGAGCCTCTTTCGCCGTTACGGACCTGTATATGATAAATCCCGATCCCGAAAGGGCCGCCGAGACTTTCTACGAGGCGAAGCTGAAGCTGAACGCTCCGAGGGAGGAGGGCGACTGCGAGAGCGCCGATTCTCTCCCCTCCCCCTACCTGCTCGACGGCATGTTCGTGATCGACAACCTCATAGCCGCGATAAACGACGCAGGCTTCGAGCTCACCGCGTTCCGCGACAGGACAAGGCAGCTCAACGATTTCATCGCGCAGATGCTTTTCGACTACGGCTCCGCCGAGGAATATTGGAAGCAGACCCTGCCGGCCGGCAGCAAGCCCTATTGCCGGGCAAAGTTCGGCAAGAACACGGGGTATTTCCTGCTCACGGCAAGAAAACCGGCCGAATGAAGGGCGCAATAGTACTTGCCGCGGGCTATTCCTCCCGCATGGGCAGCTTCAAGCCCCTGCTCGACGTGGGCGGCGAGCCCGCCGTTGTCAGGGCAATACGAAGTGTGGCCGCCGCGGACGAGACCGCGGCGGTAACAGGCTGGCAGCGCCAAAGGCTGCAGGCCCTCATTGCCCGGGAAAACGCCGTGGAGCTGTATAACCCCGATTATGACAGCGGCATGTTTTCCTCTGTTCTGACGGGCATAAGATATTTTGCCGGGCGCGGCGCGGAAGGCGTGCTGCTGATGCCCTGCGACTGTCCCTGCGTGCCCGCCGAGGTGTCGAAAATACTTCTCGAGCAGTCGGGAGACCGGCTTGCCGTGCCCGTTTACCGGGGCAAAAAAGGGCATCCTCTGTGGATACCCGCTTCTTTTTTTCCCGAGATCCTCGAACACGACGGCAGCATGGGGCTCAAGGGCGTCACCCTGCGCCACGAGGAAGAAATGCTGCGCATACCCGTGCCCTATGAGGGCGCGGTGCTTGATATGGACAGGCCGGAGGATTATGAAAAAATACTCGGCTTTGCCTCGCGCCCCTCTCTCGAAAGTCTTGCCGCGGGCAGACGCTTCATACTCCTGCGGCACGGCGAGACCGTACCGCACTCGGGCAAGATCTTCGTGGGCTGGTATGACGTGGCCCTTTCGGACCGCGGCGAAAAGCAGGCGCACGACCTCGCCCGGAAGCTTTCCGAAACGGAGCTGCGGTCCGAGGCCGTCTATACCGGCCTGCTGCGGCGCGCCGCCGTGACCGCCGGCATAATAGCCTCCGCTCTGGGGCTGCCGGTGCGGCAGTATGCCGGGCTCAACGAGATCTGCCTGGGCTCCTGGGACGGACAGCTGATAGACGATATCAGAAAAAAATATCCCGCCGAGTATGAACGGCGGGGCAAAAACCTGATGACTTATAAGCCGGACGACGTTTCCGAGTGTTTTTTTGACCTGCAGTATCGCTGCGTGAGCTGCCTGAGAGACATACTTGCCTCGGACGACAGCCGCGATATACTCATAGTCAGTCATGCCGGCGTGATAAAATGTCTTTACGGAAATCTCATGGGCAGAGACATAGAGTGGGCCTTTGACCGGTGCAGGCCGGGAAAGGGCGAATACGTCACCGTGGATCTGCGCTGACGCGATTTGCCGAAATCTCCGAAAAAGCCCGAAAAACACTGCGGCGGCACGGACGTCATGTCCGTGCCGCCGTCAAGTTGTCGGCAAAGTCCCATGGACATTGCCGACAAGCTCAAGTCACGCTTCCGCGCTCTTTATTTTCTTCAGCGCCTGCGCGAGCTGATCGGGACAGGAGGTGGGCTTATAGCCGCAGCGAATGCCGTCGATCAGGCCTATGACTTCGTCTATCTTTCTTCCCTCTGCCAGGCGAGCAACGCCCTGGGTATTGCCGGAACAGCCGCCTATGAATTCCACTTTTTTGATCATGTCGCCCTCGACGTCCACGATTATGCCCTGCGAGCAGGTCCCAACTGTATCATAAGAGTACCGCATATCCGCTTTCCTTTCATGAGCCGGGCCGGGCCCGGATTTTTTTATATTTCAGAATATAACATATTTCCGCCGAGCTTACAACATATAATGTCCGCAGGGCATGATAAACGGCTTTGCCGGCAATCCGGCTATGGGAGGTAGCGCAATGAAATATCAGTCTCTATGGTGGAAATGTCTCGCTGCGTTTTTGCTGCTCGCGCTGCTGCTGCGCCTGCTTTGCCCGGCGGACGGCGTCAGACTGCCGAAGCTTTTTGCCTCGGATCGCCCCGGCGCCGCCCGGGCAGCCTTCGACGAGGCATGGCTGGCCGGAGAAAGCGCCGCTCTTTCCTCTCCCGCCCCTTCGCCCGAAACCTCGCCCGAGCCCCTGCCGGAGCCGGTCACGCTGCCGGGCGCCCTGCTTCCCGACGAAGCCGCCGCGCTGTTCCCGGCGGAGCGGTATCTGTCCGAGCCCCGGGAGACCGCCGCGGCGCGGACGAAGACGAAACTGCCGGCAATAAACAATCTTACCCGCTCTCAACCCGATATCGAAGCCCTGCTGGAAGAGGGCTGGCGCCATGAGCTGGCCGCGGACCGTCCGCAGATACTGATAATACATACCCACAGCTGTGAGGCATATTCCGCCTCCGGCTCCGACAGCTACGCGGAAAGCGATCCCTTCCGCACCCTCGACCCGGAAAAAAGCGTGATCCGCGTAGGCGCCGTTTTGGCGGAAAAGCTCCGCGAAGCGGGCTTCAACGTAATTCACGACGACACCCTGTATGACTATCCGCAATACAGCGGTGCCTATTCGCGCTCTCAGCAGGCGACGGAAAACTGGCTGGAAAAATATCCGGCAATACGCGTGGTGATCGATCTGCACCGCGATTCCGCATCCGGCGGCTTCCGCACCGAATACACGAACGGAGAGGTGAAAACGGCGCAGGTCATGCTGCTGGTCACCAACGGGGAAAACGGCCTGTACCATCCGAATTGGAAGGAAAACCTCAAGCTCGCGCTGGAGCTGCAGCAGGAAATGGACGAACGCTACGACGGTCTTGCCAGAGATCTGTGCCTGTCCCCTTACCGCTATAACCAGCAGCTTTGTCCGGGCAGTCTTATTCTCGAGGTCGGCTCCGACGGGAACACGCTCGAGGAGGCGGAGTCGGGGGTGGCGCTCTTTGCGGAATGCGCGGGAGAGGTGTTGAAAGCCGCGCTGAAATGACATATAATGACCGCAGATCGCTCCGGCCGCCGATCGCCGGAGAGCGGCCTACCGCAAACGGCATTACGCGCTTTTTCCGCCCGCCGATGCCGTCCGGAACAAAGGGAGGCATGCTGCCGCATGAAAAGATCCGAAATAAACCGCATCCTGCTGGAAGCCGACGAATTTATAAAGAGCATGGGCTTTGCACTGCCGCCCTTTGCTCATTTTCCCGCCGTGAAATGGGAAAGCCTCGGCCGCGAGTGGGACGAGGTAAGAGACAATATGCTCGGCTGGGACGTTACCGATTACGGTCTCGGCCGGTTTGAAAGCGTGGGGCTGACGCTTTTCACGATACGCAACGGCAGTCTTACCGATCCGCGTTATCCCAAACGCTACGCGGAAAAGCTGCTCATCTCCCGGCCCGGCCAGGTCTGTCCCAATCACTTTCATTTCAGCAAAAGCGAGGATATCATCAACCGCGGCGGCGGCACTCTCGCCATGCGCCTGTGGCCCTCCGGACCCGACGGCGCTCTCGGCGAGGGCGAAGCGGAGCTTTCGAGCGACGGCTGCCGCCTGCGCGTACGCGCGGGGGACACGCTGTACCTCCGTCCCGGGCAGAGCGTAACGCTCACGCCCTTTCTTTACCACGAGTTTTGGGCCGAGGAAGCCCTCTGCCTCATCGGAGAGGTCAGCTCGGTAAACGACGATAATACCGACAACCGTTTTTACGAGAGCATGGGCCGCTTCCCCACCGTGGAGGAAGACGAGGCGCCCCTGTGGCTGCTGTGCACCGAGTATCCGGAGGCGAAGGCATGACGGATATATGCGCCCTCGGCGAGCTCCTTATAGATTTCACGCCCGCCGGCGTGAGCGAGGCGGGCATGCAGCTGTTTGAGCGCAACCCCGGCGGCGCCCCGGCCAACGTCGCCGCCGCCGGCGCGAGACTCGGGCTGAAAACGGCCTTCATAGGCAAGATAGGCGGCGACGGCCACGGCCGTTTTCTCCGCTCCGCTCTGATGAAGGAGGGCGTGGATCTGCGCGGCCTCACGGTCGACCCGGAGGTATGCACCACCCTGGCTTTCGTTGAGCTCGACGCCTCCGGCGAGCGCGGTTTTACCTTTGTGCGCCGGGGCTGCGGAGATACCATGCTCAGGGCGGAGGAAGTGGACGCCGAGCTGATACGCTCTTCCCGCATACTGCATCTCGGCACGCTCTCTCTTACCGACGAGCCCTCACGCGGAGCCCTGTACCGCGCGGTGGAGATCGCCGAAAAAGCCGGCGTGCCCGTTTCATGCGACCTTAACTGGCGCCCGCCCCTGTGGCCCGACTCCGCCGCTTTTGTGCGCGAGAGCGAAAAGCTGCTGAAGCACGTTTCCCTTTTGAAGGCCACGCAAGAGGAGGCGGCCCTCATTACGGGCGAAAACGACTGCAAAAAAGCCGCCGCCGTGCTGAAAGACCGTTTCGGCATCGGCACTGCGGCGATCACTCTCGGTGAAAAAGGCGCTTATTCGGACGGCGTTATGTGTCCCGCCTTCCCGACCGAGGCCGTGGATACGACGGGCGCGGGAGACTGCTTCTGGGCCGCCATGCTGTATGATATCCTCTCCGGCTCGGGGCTTGGGCTTCGCTTCGCCTGCGCGGCCGCCGCCCTCTGCGTCAGCCGCCGCGGAGCCATTCCGTCCATGCCCGGGCTCGACGAGGTTATGCGGTTTATGTCCGCCGGTTGAGATAGGTCTCCAAAATCAGCGAGGCGGCCACCGCGTCGACGTTTTTGCGGTGCTTTTTCGTCGCCTTGCCCATTTCGGAAAGTATGCGGTGCGCGTCCACGGTCGTCCTCCGCTCATCCTGCAGAATTACCTCCATGCCGCTGCGCCGCGCAAGCTCTGCCGCCGCGCCGCGGCATTTCTGCGCCCGCTCCCCTTCGCTGCCGTCCATGTTCAGCGGCAGTCCCATAACGATCTTATCCGCTTTTTTCTCCGCGGCAAGCTCGCACAGCCGGTCCATGAGCTTTTCCGGGCTGCGGCTGTTTTCAACAAAGGTCTCTCCGACTATGCTTCCGCTCGGATCCGAAAAGGCTATGCCCGTTCTCGCGTCTCCGAGGTCTATCGCCATTATTTTCACTTTCTTTTTCCCCTATTCCGTAAACAGCGGCGTGGAAAAATATCGCTCCGCGGTGTCCGGCAGTACGGTGACCACGGTCTTGCCGGGACCGAGCTTCCGCGCCAGCTTCAGCGCGGCGGCGACGTTGGTGCCGCTGGATATGCCGACCATCAGCCCTTCACTGCGCGCAAGCCGCTTGGCGGTGTCTATGGCCTCGGCGTCGGTGATGACGCATATATCGTCGTATATATCCGTATCGAGTATCTCCGGGATGATGCCGTCGCCTATGCCCATCTGCATATGCGTCCCTATGGCTCCGCCGGCGAGGATGGCGGCGTTCTCCGGCTCCACCGCCCATATGGTCATATCCGGGTTTTGCTCCCGCAGAAGCCGGCCTATGCCGGTGATCGTGCCGCCCGTGCCTATGCCCGAGCAGAAGCCGTGGACAGGGCCGTTCACCTGCTCCAGGATCTCCCTGGCGGTACCGGTGAGGTGGGCGACGATGTTGTTGTAATTGGCAAACTGCTGCGGAACGAATACGCGCGGATCCCTGTCCGCCATGCGCAGGGCGGTCTGCAGGCATTCGTCGATGCATTTCCCTATGTCTCCGGCGTCATGAATGAAGCGGACCTCCGCGCCGTAATGGCGCACAAGCCTGGCGCGCTCGATACTGACCGAGTCGGGCATGATGATGATCGTGCGGTAGCCCTTTACCGCGCCCACCAGCGCCAGGCCTATGCCCTGATTGCCGCTGGTCGGCTCAACGATGATGCTGTCGGGGCGCAGCTTTCCCTCCCGCTCCGCCGCCTCTATCATGCAAAGCGCCGTCCGCGTCTTGATCGACCCGCCTACGTTCAGCCCCTCCATTTTAACGAGTATCTCCGCGCTGTCCTTGCCGGCCATGCGCTGCAGGCGCACCATGGGAGTATTTCCCACGGCCTCCAGAATATTGTTGCAGATCATATATCCAAGGTCCTTTTTTCAAAATACCGCGGCGCCGTGCCGCCCGTCCGTTACCCGGCTATATTACCATTCTTCCGGGCGGCGCGTCAATCATCATTTCCCCGCGGGCCCGTCGGGGGCGGCGTATAAACCCGTATTTATCGCCGCGATTATTGATGCGCCCGGTACTTTTGTGCTATAATACGGTTAACATCGATCCGCATGTTGCCCTGCCGGATCGCGGCGAGGCAAGATGCGGATGATCGTTGTGTTTTTCGGCTGAGGCCGAGCAAATATGGGAGGTGTTTAAATTGGCAAAAAAACAGTTCAAGGCCGAGTCCAAACGCCTGCTGGGGCTTATGATCAACTCCATTTACACTCACAAGGAGATATTTCTCCGCGAGCTCATCTCCAACTCCAGTGACGCAATAGACAAGCTTTGCTATCTGTCCCTCACCGAGGGCAAAAGCATTGACAGAAGCGAGCTTTATATCCGCATTCTGCTCGATGAGAAAAACCGTACCCTCACCGTGTCCGACAACGGCATAGGCATGAGCGCCGAGGAAATGGAAAACAATCTCGGCGTGATCGCGAAGAGCGGCTCTCTCGCATTCCGGGAGGAAATGGACAAGACCGCCGCCGAGGGCGGCGATATCGACATCATCGGTCAGTTCGGCGTGGGCTTTTATTCCGCTTTCATGGTGGCCGACAGGGTACAGGTGATCTCCAAAAAGTACGGGGAGGAAAGCGCGAATATCTGGGAGTCCTCGGGAGCCGACGGATATACCGTCAAACCCGCCGACAAGGAAGAGCGCGGCACCGATATAATCCTCTATATCAAGCCCGACGCGGAGGGCGAGGATTACGGCGCTTTTCTGACCGAGTGGAAGATCAAGGACCTGATCAAAAAATACTCCGACTACGTCCGCTATCCGATAAAAATAGGCGAAGAGACCGTCAACAGCATGGTGCCCATATGGCAGCGCGGAAAGGCCGAGGCGTCCGACGAGGAGTGCATAAAATTCTACCGCGAGAAGTTTTACGACCAGACCGATCCGGTGCGGGTGATACGCGTGAACGCCGAAGGCACGGTGAGCTATCGCGCGCTGCTCTTCGTTCCCGCCAAGGCGCCCTACGACTATTACTCCCGCGATTATCAGGCCGGTCTGCAGCTGTACGCAAGCGGCGTGATGATAATGGACAAATGCGCGGATCTTCTGCCGGAGTGCTTCCGCTTCGTTCGCGGCGTGGTCGACTCCCCGGATCTGTCTCTGAATATTTCCCGCGAGATGCTCCAGCACGACAGGCAGCTCAAGGTGATCGCCTCCAGCCTGGAAAAGCGCATTAAAAACGAGCTGACAAAGCTCATGACCGAGGACGCGGAAAAATACGCGGAATTCTATAAGACCTTCGGCCTGCAGCTGAAATACGGCCTGCTCAACGGCTTCGGCGCCAACCGCGAGCTGCTTCAGGACCTGCTGATGTTCTATTCCTCGGCAAAGGAAAAGCCCGTCTCTCTTGCCGAATATACTTCGGACATGCCCGAGGATCAGAAATATATATATTACGCCTGCGGTGAAAGCATCGCCCGCCTCAGCGCCCTGCCTCAGGCTGAGCCCATCCGCGAGAAGGGTTACGCCATACTCTATCTTACCGACGAAGTCGACGAGTTCGTAATGAACATGTTAGGCAGCTACGGCGATAAGGAGTTCAGGAGCGTAAACGCCGAGGATCTCGGCATAGAGGACGGCGGCGACGGCAAGACCGACGAGCTGGAAAAGGCCAACGAAGAAATGCTTGCCTTCCTCAAGGACAGTCTCGACGGCTCCGTCGCTGCGGTAAAGCTGTCAAAAAAACTGAAAAGCTATCCCGTATATTTGGGCGTACAGGGCGATATCTCGCTGGAGATGGAAAAATACTTTTCCTCCCTGCCCGGCAGCGAGAACAAGGTCAAAGCCGAGCGCGTGCTGGAGCTCAACCCCTCTCATCCCGTTTTCGAGGCGTTGGTCCGCGCCTACGCTTCCGACAGGGACAAGGCTGCGAAATACGCCCGGCTGCTGTATTTCCAGGCGCTGCTTTACGCGGGCGTGGAAATAAGCGACCCCTCGGGATACGCGCAGCTTATTTGCGAGCTGATGACCTGACGCGATCCGGAGCGGACATCATCCCGTTTCGGCAACGCTTGAAACAAAACGGCTCTGTGTCAATAGCCGGAGCAAAGCCGAAAAGGAAAAATGAAGCGGCGCTGCAGCTGAGCTGTGACGCCGCTTCTTTTCTGTTTGAAAGCCGTTTCAGACGCTTTTTAACATCGCAGTGCACAGGGGACGGTTCCTTGTCCCGTCCCGTGTGTCGTCATTCTCGTGTAAATCCTTCCTGCCAGTGCCGTTCATTTATTTCATACTCATCTATGTAAACGGCATCACTGTATTTTGCCCGGTCAGTGCCGTAACCTTTTTTTATGGTTAAATATCCGGCTTTTTCTTCTTCCGCTTCTTTCAGCGTTAAAAAAACGCCTATTTCCGTAATTGTTTCTTCTCCTGTTTGTTCGTCAAATATCCATTCCTGCACAAAAAACACTCGTTCAATCATTTCCCCCGTTGAGGACGGGAGTGAGTATGGGATTATATTAAATTTACAGCTCGGGAGCGAAAATCCCGGCAGGGCTTTGTAATCATTTTCAACGTCTGCACAGGCTGTTAAAGAATTGAAAAAACCAATAAGCATTTTTTCTTCAACAAACTTGCCTGACGCATAATCTATTTGATCCACTGCTTCCATTTTATAAATTGTTATTGTATTGTTCTTGTTATCCATTTTTCTATTTTGTTGAACTCCGTTCCCGGTCCTTTTTTCCAATTCCCTGCACCATACTTGCTATCTAACATTTCTGTTGCGTTTTGCTGAGCTGATAGGTTTGGGTCAACAGATTCCCGATTAACCCAGCTGGGCTTATCGGTAGCTCTTTCTTTACTGCTCTTTTTTGTGTCTTTCGCATAGTATACAACCAACGATTCCGCTGCAGCAGCTGTACCGGTACAAACCATAGCGCTGCCCAACTCTGCAGCAATGGCTGAAGTCGCTGTTGCAGCCGCACCACCAGCGCCCGCAAAAACAAGCGCTCCTCCGCCCGTAGAGATTGTCGCAAGTATTATAAGGCCTGCAACCACGACTATTACGCCTGTGACAAACACATCTTGCCAATCTGTGCCGTCAGGATCTGTTCTGTTTACCGGATTGTTCCCACAATACGCAAACAGGTTACAGTTCAGCAACTCCCCGCCGGCTCCCAGGTATGAAAGGTCGTCCGCCGAGATAAACCTCCCCAGCTCGGGATCGTAATAGCGCGTCTGCAGGTAGTACAGTCCCGTCTCCTAATCGTACACGTACCCGCGGTAACGCAGGGGATTAACCGTCCCCTGTGCTCCCCGCGTTGGTCTGCCATAAAATTTCGCCGTCGGAAAGCGAAGGCTTTCCGACGGCGTTTTTCTCAGTTGTTCTTCATGATGTCCTGGAACGCGGCTATCAGCTCTGTTCTGACCGTCACGTTCACGTCGGGCGGTATGTTTTCGTCCTTGCCCTGTACGAACTGCAGAAAGCGGATACCCAAAAGATCGTTCGCGTAAAAATACTCCTTCGCGCGGAGATTGACGGAGCAGATGAACATGATGGCGTTGAGGTGCAGCCATGTCATCCTGACTTTTCCGCTCTCGATCTGAGAAATCGTTACTCTTGAAAGACCGGTAAGATTGCCGAGATCAGCCTGGGTAAGACTGAGAAGCTTCCGGATTTTGGGCAAATGCTCGGTAAGAGTCAGACACATCTCCTTCTTTTCCGCAGCAGTAAGCTCTACCATCTGACTTCCTCCTTGATCGTTTATCGCTTTGAATAATTGTACTATACGGCAATCCGTTATTTCAAGTCTTTATTTTTTACGTTTTTAATCAATTTTTTGCTTTCCATTACAGCAATTTTATCACATTTGACGTTGAATTCGTTTTCTTCGTGACCTTTGACCCAGCTGAATTCCACTTCGTGTTTTTCCATGGCGCTCAGAAGCCGCTGCCAAAGCTCGGGATTTTTCGCCTCTTCCCTCTTTGTCCTCATCCATCCGTTGTCCCGCCATTTATACACCCATCCGAGCGTGACCGCGTCGACAAGATATTTCGAATCGCTGTACAGGGTCACGCGGCAGGGCTCTTTCAGCGCCTCGAGACCGGATATGGCGGCCAGGAGCTCCATGCGGTTGTTGGTGGTCTCCGCCTCGCCGCCGCTGAGCTCCTTTTCTCTGCCGTTCCATATCAGTATGGCCGCCCAGCCTCCCGGGCCGGGATTGCCGCTGCAGGCTCCGTCGGTGTATATCGTTACGTTTTTCACTCCGCGTCTCCGTCATGCGCGGCGTCGGGGGCGTCGGCGTCTTCTTCCTTGTCGAGCTCCGCCTCCATGCGGGTAAGGGAAATGACCCTTTCACCGTCCTCCACGCGCATAACTCTCACGCCCTGAGTGACGCGGCTGTATTCGTTGATGTCCCGGGCAGCCATGCGTATGATTATTCCGTCGGAGGATATGAGCATGACGTCGTCGCTGTCGTCCACCATCTTTACCGCCGCGATCGGGCCGGTCTTTTCGGTGATCTGATAGTTTCTTATGCCTATGCCGCCGCGTCTCTGTGCCTCGACCCCCGCCCTGAGGTATTCGCCGAGGGGGGTCTTTTTCCCGTAGCCGTTTTCGGTGACCGTCAGCAGGCAGGCGTCGGTGCGGCTGCGCGCGGCGCCCACGCAGTAGTCGCCTTTGCGCAGCGTTATGCCGCGCACGCCCACCGCCGTGCGGCCCATGGGTCTTACGTCCGTTTCGTTGAAGCATATCGCCATGCCGTCATGGGTGGCGATGACGATGCGCTGCCCGCCGTCCGTTTCGCATACATAAATCAGTTCGTCGCCTTCGTCCAGATTGAGCGCGCGTATGCCCACGTTGCGAATGTTTTTCAGCTCGCTGAAGCACATGCGCTTTACCGTACCCTGTCTGGTGACGAATACAAGATACTTGTCCTGGGGAAACTCCCTGATGCTTATCATGGCGTTGACCTGCTCGCCGGGCTCGGTCGGGATGACGTTCACTATGTTTGTGCCCTTCGCGGTCCTGCCTGCCTCGGGGATGAGGTAGCCCTTCGTGCGGTACACCCTGCCGGTATTTGTAAAGAAGAGTATATAGTCATGCGATGAGGCAGTGAAAATAGTCTCCACATAGTCCTCTTCCTTGGTGGTCATGCCGGTGATGCCCTTGCCGCCGCGTCTCTGCGCGCGGTAGGTGCTGGCGGGCATGCGCTTGATATAGCCGCTGTGGGACAGGGTATATACGCAGGTCTCTTCCTCTATGAGGTCCTCTATGTCTATCTCGTCCTCTACGTCCTGTATCTCGGTAAGGCGGGCGTCGCCGTATTTGTTCATGATCTCGGTAAGCTCGTCCTTAAGTACGCCCTTGATCTTTTCGGGATCCGCCAGCAGAGATTCGTAATACCGTATGCGGTTTTCTATCTCGTCGTATTCCGCTTTGAGCTTTTCCCTGTCCAGCCCCTGCAGCTGTCTCAGGCGCATCTCGAGTATCGCCTGGGTCTGTACCTCGTCCAGCCCGAAGCGGGCCATCAGTCTTTCCTTGGCGTCGTCGTAGCTTTCGCGGATTATGCGAATGACCTCGTCGATATTATCCTGGGCGATAAGCAGCCCCTCGAGAAGATGGGCGCGCTCGAGGGCTTTTTTCAGCTCGTACCGGGTGCGGCGGGTTATGACGCCCTCCTGGAAGGTCAGGTATTCCTGCAGTATCTGCTTGAGAGAGAGTATGCGCGGCTGAGTCTGGTTATCCACGAGCGCAAGCAGCGTCACGGCAAAGGTGGTCTGCATCTGCGTCTGCGCAAAAAGCCGGTTGAGCACCACCTGAGCATTGGCGTCGCGCTTGAGCTCGATGACTATGCGCATGCCGTTTCTGTCGGACTCGTCGCGGATATCGCTGATGTCGTCCAGGCGCTTGTCGTTGACCTGCTCGGCCATCGAGGCGATGAGCTGGCGCTTGTTTACCTGATACGGCAGCTCCGTTACCACGATGCGAATGCGATTTTGGCCGAATTCCTCCAGCTCGGTCCTGGCGCGCACGGTGACGCGTCCCCGTCCCGTAGCATACGCGGCGCGTATGCCCGAACGGCCCATTATTATGCCCTTTGTGGGGAAATCCGGGCCTTTGATGTATTCCATCAGCTCGCCGAGCTCCGCATCCGGATTATCCAGCAGATATATCGCGGCGCCCACGGTCTCGGTAAGATTGTGGGGCGGGATATTGGTCGCCATGCCCACGGCTATGCCCGAAGAGCCGTTCACCAGCAGATTGGGTATGCGCGAGGGCAGCACGAAGGGCTCCGTGCGGGTCTCGTCGAAGTTGGAAACGAAATCGACGGTGTCCTTCTCTATCTCTCTGAGCATCTCGGAGGATATTTTGGCCATCCTCGATTCGGTATATCTGTAAGCCGCCGCCGGGTCTCCGTCCACCGAGCCGAAGTTTCCG
>JAGDDB010000222.1 GCA_017958265.1 Oscillospiraceae bacterium
CGCCGTCCGCCTGTATAAGGCGGCGGCGGGGATCAATATAACCGCGAGCCATAACCCCAAGGAATACAACGGCTACAAGGTATACGGGCCCGACGGAGCTCAGCTCGCGCCGGAACTTGCTGGAAAGGTCGCCGCTTTAATGGCTGATATCGATCCGGTGGGAGACATACCGCTTGCCGACATCGACAGGGCTGCGGCCGAGGGAAAGATCGAGCTGATAGGCGAGGAGACCGACGAGATCTTTCTTGAAAACGTCCTTAAGCGGAGCCTGCGCCCCGGAGCCGCGGCACGGTCCGGTTTAAAGGTGGTATATACCCCGTTTTACGGAGCGGGGGCAAAGCTGGTGCCGCAGGCGCTCAAGCGGCTGGGGCTGAAGGACCTTATATGCGTCGAAGAACAGATGGAGCCGGACGGACGTTTCCCGACGGCGAAAAATCCCAATCCGGAATTTGAGGTGGGCTTTGAGCGCGCTCTCGTATGGGCCGAAAGGGAAAAAGCCGACCTTATCATAGGCACGGATCCGGACAGCGACCGCATAGGCGTCATGGTCAGGGACGGAGAAGGAAAATTCAGACTGCTTACGGGCAATCAGATGGGCGTGCTTTTTTTGGATTACGTGATAAATGCCGAAAAAGAAGCCGGCACGCTGCCGAAAAACGCCGTGGCTCTGAAAAGCCTTGTTTCCACGGAGATGGCGCGGGCGGCGGCGGAATACCACGGCGTGGAAACGGAAGATACATTTACGGGCTTCAAATATATCGCCGAACGAATGAAAAAGTACGAAAACGGAGAAAAAACGGTCATTTTCGGCTTTGAGGAAGCCATAGGCTACGCTTTCGGGGATTTTGTGCGCGACAAGGACGCGGTGACAGCCTCCGTAATGGCAGTGGAAATGGCGGCATATCTGGCGAGCAGGGGCATGAGCCTCATCGACGCGCTTGAAGAGCTGTATAAGAAGCTCGGATATTATGAAGAAGAGACGGTAAGCATCATGATGCCCGGCGTGGACGGCATAGGGAAAATGAAGGCAGTCATGGAAAGGCTGCGTTCAGATCCGCCGAAGGAACTGGGAGGAATAAAGACGACGCGCGTGAGGGATTATCTTTCCGGCACTGCGATCTGCGGCGGAAAAGAGGAAAAGCTCGATATGCGCGGAGAAAACGTGCTGTATTATGAGCTGGAGGACGGAGGACGCTTCATAGTAAGGCCCTCCGGGACCGAGCCGAAAATAAAAGTATACCTTATGAGCAAGGCCGATACGGCCGAGGAATGCTCCAAGCGCATAGGGGCCCTGAAAGCCGAAGCCGACGCGCTCGCCGAATGAGCGACCGACTAAGATAATGCAACGGTGCCGCTGCAAAACTTTCGTTTTGCGGCGGCACCGGTTTATTCGATTTAAGGAAGGCTTTTTTCCGTATTTTAAAATGAGCGGGTTTGACTCAGCCTTCCGAGTTCTCCGCGCCGGCAAGGCAGGCCTCGGTCAGAGAAAGGACCTCCCGACGTATGTCGTCTATACTGCGCATTTCCCCGTTTTCATCGCAGCGGACAGTCTTCCATCCGAACTTCCCGGCGCAGTACTCCGCCGCTTTCCGGCACTGCATGAGGTACTCTTTGTCTTTCTCGTGTATGTCGCGCTTGTCCTCTCCCGCGTACCTTGCTTTAAGCAGGCGCTGGGAGACCTCCGGATCTACACGCAGATAGATCACCGCTGAGGGCGTCGGGATGCCGAGAAGGCGATATTCATATTCGAACAGCCATTCAAGATATGTGTCCCACAGCGATACGGGAAGCTTTGAGCACTGATGGATCGCATTGGACGTGGTATACCTGTCGGCGATTATAATGCCGTCGTTCCAATCCTTTTCCCAATTCTTTTTGAAGCTTGCATACCGGTCAACGGCGTAAAAGGAGCTTGCCGCGTAGGCGTTTACGTCGGAAGGCCTGTCCCCGAATTCTCCGCCGAGATACATCTTTATCAGAGAGGATGAGGGGGAGTCGTAATCCGGGAAGCTGACTTCACGCACTTTCAAGCCCTTCTCTTTCAGACAATCGGACAGCAGCTTCGCCTGCGTCGCCTTTCCGGACCCGTCCAGACCTTCGATAACTATTAATTTTCGCGTTGTTGTGTTCATAACTTAATACTCCCGAGGTCGTATGAGGATAGCGCGGCCGAAAGCCGCAGCATCCTGTTAAAAGTTTACTATACAAGTTCGCGGCATGCAATAAATAAGTTCAGAGGCAGTGAGCGCGGATAACGTCGGCCCAGGCCCGGTAACCTTCCCCGGAAAGGTGGGGGGAGCCGTCCCAGCCCGCGTAGGCGGAGGGCAGAAAACCGCTTGCATCACAGAGAGCCTCGCAGCAGTCGAGATAGCGGCATTCCTTTTCCCGGCACATTTCGTAAAGCGCGCCGTTGAAGGAGCGTATTTTCGACATGGTGAAATACCCCCCGCCGCTGACGGCGCTCGTTACCGGGGTGACGGCCATAACATATATCTCCGCGTCCGGCATGGCAGCGCGGATACTGTCTATCAGCTCCGAATATGCCGAGGTGAACTTCTCTTCGTTCAGATAAATCTCGTTTATGCCGTATTCTATATAAACTCTGTCGTACCGCTCATTCAGCAGGCGGTCAAAGCAGCGGGAAGGATCGTAGCCGTTCGGAGACAGGACGGTGGTGCTTTGATAGGCAAAAAAGCTCATGTATTCCATTCCGGAATACAGCTGCATGCCCTGTACCAGAGAATTTCCGAGCATGGCGGAGGAGGAGAAAAAGCTGTCGTCCGGAGCGGGTCCCGCACTGACCTCGGGATAAGGAGGGCAGGGAAGAGATATCCGGCGGCGCATCGGCTCGGACACGGTGCGCGAGATCAGCGCGGCGATGTCGCAGCGGCGTATGAAGCTGTCGGGTTCAAAGCTGCCCCGGGCGTCGCTGCCGGTAAGCACACCGGCGCGATAGAGCATGTATATCTCGGCAGCGCCCTCGTCGGAGTATTTCACGTCCGGTATCATTCCGTTTTCCACAGGGTTGATCTCCGCGAATGCCTCGGCGGGAAGGGAGGCGGCAAGGATCACGGCGACCGTGCGCCTTGTCGCGCGCGCGTCGGGATCGAGCCCCTCCGGCAGGGCGACGCCGCTGCCGCGCAGATAATCGTAATATACGCCGTACCAGGGATCCGTCTGCTCAAAGTCCGCGCTGCCGGTCGTATATATACCGTTCAGTCTTGCCGCTATGGCGACTGTCTGAGCGACCGTGATGCTGCCGCCGGGATCAAAGCTGCCGTCGGAGCCTATCATGAGGCCGAGCGAGCAGACCGCGGAAACACTGTCGTGATACCAGTCCGTAGGGGCAACGTCGTCAAATATCTCGTACGCATAGCACGGTCCGGCACTGAAATTATCAAGCCCGCTGTCCGCGAAAGCCGACACGGCGAGCAGGACCATAAGCAAAAAAACAACGAATGACGCAATAATGATCTTTTTCATTCAAAGAGCTCCGGTGAAAAAATGTTTTTTGACAGCGCCCGGCCGGGGCGCGATCTCGGGCGCGTATAAGTAAATGAGCAACCACGGCAAAGCCGGCGCCGGCTTTGCCGTGAGGTCGGATCCGGAAGTTTTCAGGCGTCGGGCTCGAGAGAGCGTATGGTGATGTTGAGCTCGTCGAGCTGCTTTTGTTCCACCGCGGAGGGCGCGCCCATGAGCAGATCCTGAGCGTTTTTGTTCATGGGGAAGGGGATGACCTCGCGTATGGAGCTTTCTCCGGCAAGGAGCATGACCATGCGGTCTATGCCCGGAGCTATGCCGGCGTGGGGCGGCGCGCCGTAGCAGAAAGCGTTATACATGGCGGGGAAGCGCGCCTTTACGTCGTCCTCGCCGAGGCGCACCATCTCAAAGGCCTTTACCATGATATCGGGATCAAGGTATCTCACGGCGCCGGAGGAAAGCTCCACGCCGTTGCAGACCAGATCGTACTGATAGGCGTATATGTCGAGGGGGTCGATCTCTCCGCGCTCGGCCTTGAGCAGTATCTCGAGGCCGCCGTTGGGCATAGAAAACGGGTTGTGGCAGAATTCAAGCTGTCCGGATTCCTCGCCTATCTCGAACATGGGGAAGTCCACTATCCAGCAGAATTCGTAACGCTCCATGTCCATATGTCCGGGCACCGCGGCGCCTGCAAGCTTGAGCATGACGCCGGCCGTCTTCCGGGCCTCGGCGAGTGTGCCCGAGGATATGAGGACCAGGCTTTCGGGCTTGAGATCGAGCAGGGAGCGCAGCGCGTCCTCGCGTCCGGCAAAGAATTTGCTCACACCGCCGACGAAAGCGCCCGTTTCATCCACACGGAGCCAATAGGGGCTTTTGCCCGCCTGAACGGCGACGTCGGCGCAGAGCTTGTCGATCTGTTTGCGGGTAAGGCCGCAGTCGGAAACGCGCACCGCCTTGACGGTCTTGCCTTCAAAGGGCTCAAAACCGCAGCCCTGTACGAGCTCGCTTATGTCGTCTACCGTAAGGTCTATGCGCAGGTCGGGCTTGTCCGAGCCGTATTTTTCCATGGCGTCGTTGTAGGAAATGCGGCGGAAGGGCGCGGAAGAAGCGATATCGTAAGCGCCGAATTCGGAAAACACGGGAGGAAGGACGTCCTCGAGAACGGCAAAAACGTCGTCCTGGGAGGCAAAGGCCATCTCCATATCAAGCTGATAGAATTCTCCGGGCGAGCGGTCGCCGCGCGCGTCCTCATCGCGGAAGCAGGGGGCGATCTGGAAATAACGGTCAAAGCCGGAGGTCATGAGCAGCTGCTTGAACTGCTGCGGGGCCTGGGGCAGAGCGTAGAATTTGCCCGGATGCTTGCGGGCGGGGACAAGGTAATCCCTGGCGCCTTCGGGGCTGGACGCGGTGAGAATAGGCGTGGTTATCTCAAGAAAACCGTGCTCGGTCATGGCTTGGCGCAGAGCGTAAACGACCTTGCTGCGAAGAATTATATTGTTTTTTACGGCGGGATTGCGCAGGTCGAGATAGCGGTATTTCAGGCGCACGCTTTCATCCGCCTCGCGGCTGCGGTTTATCTCGAAGGGCAGCTCATTGTAACGGCAGCGGCCGAGCAGCTCGATCTTGTCGGGCACGATCTCGATCTCGCCCGTGGGGAGCTTAGGATTTTTGCTGGCGCGCTCGCGCACCACGCCCTCTACGGAAACTACGGATTCCTTGTTTATGCCCTTGAGCATGCTCATCATTTCGGCGTTTTCCACCACGACCTGGGTGACCCCGTAATAATCGCGGATAACGGCGAAAGCAAAATTGCTGCCTACCTCGCGGACGTTTTCGAGCCAGCCTGCGATGGTCACATGCTGGCCGATGTTTTCGGCGCGGAGAGCGCCGCAGGTATGTGTGCGTGACTGTGTCATATTCATGCCTCCGGGGATATCATATTTACTGCGGCTGCTATCGCATCGGCCGTAAGGGGGCAGGCGCGGGTCTCGCCCGTGGCCATGTCCTTTATCGAGGCCTCGCCGCTTTCAAGCTCGCTTTGACCGACGACGACGGTGAAGCGGGCGTTTTTTCCTGCGTATTTCATCTGCGCTTTCAGGCTGCGGCCCATCAGGTCGCATTCAGCGGAAACGCCGATGCGCCTGAGAGAATTGACGAGCGCGGAAACGGCCGTGAGCGCCTCGCCGCTCTGACAGGCGACGAATACCGAAACGGCCTGCGGACGGGGAATGACTATGCCCTCCGCCTCCATGACCAGCAGCATGCGCTCTATGCCGCTGCCGAAGCCGAGAGCGGGAGTGGGCGTGCCGCCGAGCTGGGATACGAGGCCGTCATACCGCCCTCCGCCTATAACGGTGCCCTGAGCGCCTATGGCGGAGGAGACGAATTCGAATACCGTGCGGGAATAGTAATCCAGACCGCGTACTATGCGGGGATTGACCTTGAAAGCCGTCCCGTTCGCGGAAAGAAGGTTTTGGAGAGTCTCAAAATGTTCGCGGCAGTCGGCGCAGAGATAGTCCGTTACGAGGGGAGCGCCGGCCGCGGCGGCGCGGCAGGGCTCGCTCTTGCAGTCGAGTATGCGCATGGGGTTGCGCTCCAGCCTGTCGCGGCAGGTATCGCACAGCTCGCTTTCGCGGGCGCGGAAATAATCCTTCAGCGCGGCGTGGTATGCCGGGCGGCACCGGGAGCAGCCTATGCTGTTGAGTTCCAGCTCCACGTTTTTCACGCCGAGACGGCGCAGATATTCGGCGGCGAGAGAAATGATCTCGGCGTCCGCTTCGGGCCTGTCGGAGCCGAAGCATTCCACGCCGAATTGATGATGCTCTCTCAGACGGCCCGCCTGGGGCTTCTCATAACGGAAGTTGGGGACGATGTAATACATCTTGCAGGGCAGTCCCGGGGCGTATAAGGAGTTTTCGAGAAAACTGCGCACCACGGAGGCTGTCCCCTCCGGACGAAGGGATATCGAGCGCCCGCCCTTATCGGTGAAGGTATACATCTCCTTCTGCACCACGTCGGTGGTATCGCCGACGCCGCGGATAAAGAGCTCGGTATGCTCAAAAGTGGGAAAGCGGATCTCGGAAAAACCGAAATCCGCCGCGACCGACCTCGCGGTATTCTCAACAAAATGCCATTTATAGCTCTCGGACGGCGCCACGTCACGGGTGCCGCGCGGAGCGCTGATAAGAACAGACATATCAAGTACTCACTTCTTTTTAGGATTTATGATATCGCGCCAGGCGAGGTCTCCGCGCTGGAGGCCGAGTATGAGCACCTCTGCGGTGGCGACATTGGAAGCAAAGGGGATGCTGTGCTGATCGCACAGGCGCCCGATAAGCGTAAGATCGTCAACGTATTCGGGGGACTGGGGATCGGCGAAAAACAGGACCAGGTCGATCTCGTTATAAGCGATCCTCGCGCCTATCTGTTGAACGCCGCCCTGGCGGCGGGACATATAGTTTTTTACCTCCAGGCCCGTGGCCTCCGTGACCATGCGGCCGGTGGCCGCGGTGGAGCAGATAGAATGAAGCGCAAAAATGCCGCAGTACGCTATGCAGAACTGTACCATGAGCTCTCGCTTGTTGTCGTGGGCCAAAAGAGCAATATTCATTTTCGTTTCATCCTTTCACTTGGAGGGTTATCCCGGTTTATCATCCCGGAGCCGAGCGGGAAAAGCTTCCCGTCAGCCGCTTTTTTGTTTATCCGATAGGTACCTTTTTGCCGAGCATGCGCATGGCTATGCGTTTGTAGGCCTCGGCCGCCTGACCTTTGCCCCAAAGAGAGAGGGGCTGTTCGTTCATGGCGGCAAGGATGACGTTCCTGTCGTCGGGAACATATCCCAGCAGCCGCGCGCCTATGCTGTCTATCGCGTCGTCCAGCGTGGCGCCGGATACGCGAAGCACTCCGCGTCTGACGCGGTTGATTATCAGCCGACAGTCTTTTATGCCCATGCCGGACAGCTCCTGCACCACGCGGCCGCTGTCGCGGCAGCTGGAGGGATCCGACGCGGAAACGATAATGGCGCTGTCCGCGCCGCCGCAGGCCTCTCTGAAGCCCGAGCCTATGCCCGCGGGACAGTCTATGATGCAGTAATCATAAGAGCTTTTCAGCTCCGCGATAAGCTCCGGCAGGCCGGCGGCGCCCTGCTCCACCGGCGCTGACATAAGATACAGGCCGGGTATGTCGGGATGGCCGGAAACGGCCTGTTCGGCGCCGCAGCGCCCGGCGAGGACATCGCCGTAATCATAAGCGGAGGCGCACGAAGCCATGCCGAGGCAAAGATCGAGATTTTTGAGTCCGGCGTCCGCGTCGACACAAAGCACTCTGCTGCCCATGGAGGCCAGGTATGCCGACAGCGCCGCAGTGGAGGTCGTCTTTCCGGTGCCCCCCTTGCCGGATGTGATTACTATGGCAGTTCCCATTATGCGTATCCTGTTTCGGTGTTGTTTTCACGGCGATGCGGCCTGAAAAAACCGGGCCGCGGTAAAACTGTATAATATTATAATACGGATAATTGAAATTGACAAGCGGTATTGATGCGATTATTCGCCGAAAAGCCGCAGGTCATCGGGCCGCTTCGTCTTCGGAGCGTCCGGCAAACCAGCAGTCGAATATATCCGCGGCGACCTCGGCAAGCGCTGAGCCGGAGCCGCCTTTTTCCACCACTACGGCAACGGCGATCTCCGGATCTTCAAAAGGCGCGAATGCGATGAATACGGCGTTGTTTTCGCTGTCTGCCGAGATCTGAGCCGTGCCGGTCTTGGCGCAGACCTCTATGGGATAGCTGCCGAAAACATAAGCTGCAGAGCCGTATTTCGCGGCCATGTTCATGCCCTCGGAGATCACGCGGAAGTATTCTTCGTCGGCCTCGACCGTGCTGAGGAGCTCCGGCGCATATGTGACGAGCGCGCGCTTTGAGCCTCTCGGCACGATGGAAGAGAGTATGTGCGAGGCGTAGCGTTCACCGCCGGAGGCTATGGCGGCGGCGTAGCCGGCAAGCTGAAGGGGAGTGAAAAGATGGTATGACTGACCTATCGAGGCCTGGAAGGTGTCTCCCACATACCAATCCTCCCCCACGGCAGAACGCTTGTATTCCGCCGAGGCCAGAACGCCCGGGTCTTCGTAAAGCTCTATCCCGCTTGGCTGACCGAGACCGTAGGCCTCGGCGTATCTGTCTATTACGTCTATGCCCAGCTCGCGGCCGACGGTATAGAAAAAGTAGTTGCAGGAATGCTGGAGAGCTTCGCGGACGTTTATATAGCCGTGAGAGCCGGGATAGGCCCAGCAGGTGTAGGTATAGCCGCTGTATTCGGTGATTATGCCCCGGTCGTATATCTTTTCGTCCGGAGTGATGACGCCCTCCTGCAGGGCCGCCGTGCCGGTCACCATCTTGAAAGTTGAGCCGGGAGCGTAGCGCCCCTGCGTGGCTCTGTTGAAAAGAGGGGAGAGAGGGTCGCTCAGGAGCGCGGAATAGTTTTCGATAAGGCTGCCGGCGGGATATCCCGGATATGAGACCATGGCGAGAACGTCGCCGCTGCCTACCTCCACGACCACCGCGGCTCCGCCCTCCGCGGGGATGAATTCCTCGCCGCTTTTGAGAGCGGCTTTTCTTTCCTCATTCGTCTTTTCTATCTGCGCGGCAAGCGAACGCTCCGCCGTCTGCTGGAGCTCCAGATCGAGGGTGAGGGCCACCGTGGCGCCGGCCTTGGGGGCGGAGGAATAGTATGAGGCGCTTATTTTCCCGTCGGTATACTCGGTGACGCGCTGCCCGTCCTCGCCGCGGAGGAACTGTTCAAACAGCTTTTCCGCGCCGTCCTTGCCGACGACGGCGTCCATGGGATAGCCGAGAGGGCCGTAAACGGCGTATTCCTCGGCGTTCATCGGGCCTATATACCCCAGGACGTGGGCCGCGCTTTCTGTCACGTATTTTCTGACGGGGATCGTTACCACCGAAACTCCGGGAAAAGCGCGTTCCGACACGGCGGATATGACGTCCGTGCCTGCGTCCGAGGCGAAAATATAGTCGGGGCCTCCGAAAAGGGTACGCCTTTCCAGCTCCCAGCGGACTCCGGCGGCAAGACGCGCCTGCCTGTCGGTAAAGTCGGAGGGAACGGAATAATGCTCGCGGAAGTAAGCCATCAGCTCGTCTGCGGAAGGCTCGCCCAAGGAGAAATGCTCGAAATACGCATCAAGCACGGAGGTATCCGAGGTATATTCGAAGGGAGAATTCAGGCTGATGGGGAGAGTATCGGAATAGGGGACGCCGTAGGAACCGACGCAATCGATAAGCTCAAGAAGGGTGCCGTTGGGATCGGGAGAAGAGGTGAGCAGGATGCGGTCCAGCGTGAGGCAATGGCTGTCGGCGGTGGTAGCGAGAAGCCTGCCATTGCGGTCGGTTATATCGCCGCGGGCGGCGGCGACCGAGGAATAGACGCGATGGACGTCGTGAGCAGAGCTCATATATTTGTCTCTGTTCAGTATCTGCAGATTATACAGCGTCAGTATGCACACACAGCCGAGCAGCAGCGGCAGCGCGGCGAGCAGAGCCATCCTGAACGGTTTTACGAATTTGTCCTTCATGTCTGGTTTTTGATCCTCGCGTGTCTGATGATGAGATATATCGGTATAACGAACGCCAAAGTATACAGCGTCTGTATAAGGCCTATGAGCACCGTAGGCAGGACGCGGCTGCCAAAAAAGAAGATATACTTGAAAGACTGCATGAACGCCGTGAGCAGCATGCAGAAAATCGAAAGGGTGAAAAAAGAGGGGAAGCCCCGGGAAAGGAAGAATTCTCCCAAAAAACCGCAGAAAAAGCCGAGCGCGGTAAGGTACAGCGTGAAGGACAGCCCCGAGCCGCCGAGAGAACAGTCGCACAGTACGCCGGCGGCCAGCCCCCAGCAGCCGCCGCTGAGCCCGCCGAAGAACAGCCCGGTGCAGACCGCGAACAGCGGCAGGGGAAGAGGGCACGCTCCGCCTATGCGCAGGCGGGAAAAGACCGCGCTTTGAAGAAAGTACAGTATCAGCAGCAGACCCAGGCGGGTAAGCAGGCTTTTTACGCGTTCACCGTTCAATGCTTTCATCACTGCTCCGTATCACGAAAACCTGATCCAGCGCGGCAAGGTCCGCGGCAGGCCGTATCACTCCGTAGTCGGCGTAGCCCGCCCGGTCCGGAAGCACCTCGACCACCGTGCCGACGGTGAGCCCGGAG
>JAGDDB010000223.1 GCA_017958265.1 Oscillospiraceae bacterium
ATTGCCGCTGCGGCGGCGTCGACGTCTTCGGCCGTATTGTAAAATCCCGTTGAAAATCTCACCGTTCCCTGAGGGAAGGTCCCCAGCGTTTTGTGGGCCGAGGGCGCGCAGTGCAGGCCGCACCTGGTCATTATCCCGTATTCCTCCGCCAGCTTATCGGCACATTCCGCATTGTCCAGGCCCACGAAGTCCACCGATATCACGCCTACCCGCTTTTCCGCGCTGTCGGGACCGGGGACGCGCACGGCTTTTATTTGGCTCAGTGCGTCAAGAAACCGCGCCGTCAGCCGCCTGTCGTGCTCTCTCAGCGTTTCCGCGCCCGTCCGCTCGATATGATCCAGCGCCGCCTCAAGCCCGTATATCCCCGGCAGATTTACCGTTCCGGACTCAAAGCGGTCGGGCATATAGTCCGGCAGTATCTCGCTGTCGGAGGCGCTGCCGGTACCCCCGGCTATCAGCGGCGTGAGCTTTTCGGCAAAGTCCGGCCTCAGCAGCAGCGCGCCTATGCCCGCCGGGCCCATCAGCCCCTTGTGGCCGGGCATCGATACGGCGCTGAGCTTACATGCGCCGAAATCCACCTTATAATGTCCCGCCGTCTGGGCGGCGTCCAGAGCGAAGTCTATGCCGCGCTCGGCGCATATCGCCCCCACGCTCTCTATATCCTGTATCCCGCCGCTGACGTTGGAGGCATGCGCCATTATCAGCAGCCTGGTATTCGCCCTGATCATCCCGGGTATGGCATCGATATTCATGATACCGTCGCCCCCGCAGGGGATGCGGTCAAAGCTGACGCCCTGCTCTTTCAGCTGCATCAGCGGCCTCATCACGGCGTTATGCTCCATGGATGAAACAAGGCAGTGATCGCCCGGCTTCAGCAGCCCCTTTATTATCATATTTATACCCGCCGTGTTGCCGGGCGTAAGCACGGCGTAATGCGGGTATTCGAAGTCGAACAGCCTGCAGAGCCGTTCCCGCAGCTCATAGGTCACCATCGCCGCGCTTTCCGCCGCGGCATATACCGAGCGGTTTATGCTCGCGCCCACATTCAGCGTATACTCCGTCATCCTTTCCGCCACAGCGGGCGGCTTCGGAAATGAGGTCGCGGCATTGTCAAGATAAATCGTTTTCATCATCACTACCTCGCTTTTATCCATTGTATACGTTTTTCGTCAAAAATCAAGAAGCTATCGGTTTTCTCAATACTACGAACAGGAGATATCAGTAAAATGAATTGTGTTTCTCTGTTAAAACTATATAATTATAATTACAAATTTACGATAAGGAGTAGCATTTATGACAAAAAAAATCAATTGGCTCGTTCTCGTGACAGGTCTGCTTACGGGCGCCGCCGCAATCTTGCTGACGGCTTTTGGCAATCCTGCCAACATGGGTTTCTGCATTGCCTGCTTCCTGCGTGACATCGCCGGAGCGGTCAAGCTGCACTCAGCCCCGGTAGTACAGTACCTGCGTCCCGAAATAATCGGTCTTGTTTTAGGCTCCACCATTATGGCCGTAGCCACCGGTGAATTCAAGGCCCGTGCGGGCTCGTCTCCTGCCACCCGTTTCATTCTGGGCGGCTTCGTCATGATAGGCGCTCTTGTTTTCCTCGGCTGCCCGCTCCGCATGGTCATCCGCATGGGCGGCGGCGACCTCAACGCTTTCGTCGGTCTTGCCGGATTTTTCCTGGGCATACTTATCGGCATTTTCTTCCTCAAGCGCGGCTTTTCCCTCAAGCGCAGCTATGAAGTTGCAAAAAGCGAAGCCGCTGCCCTGCCCGGCATCATGATAGCCCTGCTGGTCCTGCTCATTGCGGTCCCCTCGATATTCATTTTCTCCGAAAGCGGCCCGGGCTCCAAGCACGCCCCCCTTCTCATATCCCTGGCGGCTGCTCTTGTTATCGGCGGCGTTGCTCAGAAATCCCGTATGTGCATGGTCGGCGGCCTGCGTGACGCCGTCATGTTCCGCGACTTCAACCTGCTGTCCGGCTTTGCCGTGCTTTTTGTCACAGTGCTGCTCGGCAACATCATCCTCGGCAAATTCTCCGGCTTCTCCACATACCTTCAGCCCATAGCTCACGCAAGCCAGCTCTGGAACCTGCTGGGCATGGTCCTTGTAGGCTGGGGCAGCGTACTGCTGGGCGGCTGCCCTCTGCGCCAGCTCATACTGGCCGGCGAAGGCAGCGGCGACTCCGCCGTTACCGTGCTCGGCATGATAGTTGGCGCCGCTATTGCCCATAACTGGGGCACTGCCGGCAGCGCCGCCAGCCTGACCGACGGCGTATACTCCGCCGGCGGCGTGGGAACTCACGGCAAGGTAGCCGTGATCATCGGCTTTGCGGTACTGCTCATCATATCCGTAATAAACATACAGCGCAGCAAAAAGGAGGTAAAATAAGATGCTCGATGCAAGAGGACTCAGCTGCCCCATGCCGGTAGTCATGGTACAGAAGGCTGTAAAGAGCGGCTCTCCCGATACCCTGGAGGTGCTTCTTGACGCTGAATGCTCCGTTGAAAACGTGACCCGCTACGCCCGCAATCAGGGCTACACCGTCACCGCCGAAAAGGACGGCGAGGATACAAAGCTCACTCTGAAAAAATAAGAAATGAATTGCTATCTGGCCACATTTCATACGCACGTGGGGGCGCTGGTGAGCAATCGCAGCCTCGGCACGGCAGGACTCAAGACCCGTATGATGCCCGTCCCGCGCAAGCTCAGCTCCTCCTGCGGCACCTGCGTTCGCTATGAAGCGGATCAGCCTCGCCTCGATCTGATGGACCCCGATCTTGAGGCTGTCTACATTATTTCCGATGACGGACGGTACGACCGTATTGACGTGACCGATCCGTCATAAAGAGGAATATTATGAGTGAAACTGATATCAAACTGACCAAGCTGGCAAACTGCGCCGGCTGCGGAGCCAAGGTCGGCGCCGGAGTATTGGCAAAGCTCCTTGAGGGGCTGGAGGTACACCGGGACCCCGATCTTCTCGTGGGCTTTGACAAAAGCGACGACGCCTCCGTATACAGGATCAGCGACGAGCTGGCGCTGGTACAGACCGTGGACTTTTTTCCGCCGGTGGCGGACGACCCTTATACCTTCGGTCAGATAGCCGCGGCCAACGCTCTTTCCGACGTTTACGCCATGGGGGGTGAGCCGAAGCTGTGCCTCAACATCATGGCTGTGCCCAAAAACATGCCCGACGACGCGGTGCACCGTCTCCTGCGCGGAGGCTATGAAAAGGTCTATGAGGCCGGTGCTTTGATCACCGGCGGCCACAGCATACTTGACGAAGAGCCCAAGTACGGTCTTGCCGTTACCGGCTTTGTGCATCCCGACAGAGTGCTTACCAACAGCGGCGCGAAGGAAGGCGACGTGCTGCTGCTGACAAAGCCCATAGGCATAGGCATACTGACCACCGCCGCAAAGGCCGACATGTGCAGCAGTGAGAGCATGGAGCGCGCCTTTGAGCTGATGACTACGCTCAATAAGAACGCCCGGGATATAATGATCCGTTTCCGTGTGCATGCCTGCACCGACGTGACGGGCTTCGGCTTGCTCGGGCATATGAGCGAAATGGCGCAGGGATCGGATGTGGGCATTGAGCTCAACGTCGGCGCAGTCGACCTGATAGGCGAATCGCTGGAGCTGGCGCGTATGGGCATACTGCCCGAAGGCATGTACCGCAACCGCA
>JAGDDB010000224.1 GCA_017958265.1 Oscillospiraceae bacterium
ACCGGTAAGGACGATGAGGCCGTCCAGAACAAAGATGATCTGGGGCACTGTCAGATGGGGGTTCTTATGTCTGATCAGCATTCCTAGCATGTCGGTGCCGCCCGTCGTCGCCATGGTGAGCAGCACGAGGCCGATGCCTGCGCCCGAGAGCAGTCCGCCGAAAATGACCGAAAGGATATAATCGCTCTCAAACAGCGGAAATATCGGCAGTACCGCAAGGAAACCCGAAAGTGCGAGCGTCGCGAACAGAGTCTTCGCTATGTACCTGAAGCCGAATACCCTGAGCGAGATCAGGAACACGGGGATATTGAACACAAGGTTCGTGATCCATACCGCGATACCGTCACCGCCGATATCGATCTTTCCCGCCGTGAAATGCTTGATGATGATGCCGAGACCGGTCACTCCGCCCGTAACCAGCTCCATCGGCTCATAGATAAAGTTGATGGCAACGCCCATAAGGAACGTTCCCGTAAGTATCAGGAGATAGTCTCTTAAAGTACTCCTTTTTGCAAAAAATGCACTGATTCCCCTACTCAATTCTGTATCCGCCCTTTACATAGATTGTCATATTTCCCGAGGCCTTAACCCCGCTCGTACCGCCTATCCCTAGGAAATGCGCGTACATCACCACGCTGGTCCCCGCAGGGAACATCTGCGCGTCGGTAATGCTGAGCATCCCGCTCGTGCCCAGGACCGTTCCGTTGCCCGAATACACGATCAGCTCGCTGCCGTCGGTCAGTATCAGGCTCTGGTCCTTCGAAATGCTCACGCGCGAAAAGCCCGCGTCAGCCGAAGACGATCCGCCAGAATCCCCAAGTCCCTCAAGCCTCGAATTCAGATAGCTCAGCGTCACGAGCGGATCTCCCTGGCTTCCCGGAGAGCCCGAGCCCGCGCCGAACACGGTTCCGGCTTTAAACGAGACAAGCAGCGCCGCGACCGCGATCACTGCAATGATGATCTTTTTCCTCATGATTCCTCCATCAGTACAGTATCCTGTACAATATAGCGCCTGTACCAACCGTGTCAAGCGAAGTACTCTCATTTTTCACATTCACGGGCGCCGCCTCAAAGGTCACGTCCGCCTTTGTGAGCGCGTCATATACCTCGAGGTATCTGAGCCTGTCAGCTACGCTCCAGTTGGTCACGGCGTCTTTAAATACGGTCTCAACCGCGCCTTTTACGCTTCCTTCGGTCCCGTAGGTCTTCGCCTTAAGCTCGTCGGCGTTCAGCCTGAAACCTGCTTCCGCCGCGTCTCCGCTGCCCCTGTAATACATGAATTCATCGAAAACCGTGTCCTCGATCATGGTGTAATACAGGATATTGAAATTGACCAGCTCACTGATTATCCGCCGTCCCGCATCGTAGGCTTTATCGTTGTGATAATACCTGTAGAGTTCTGAAAACGTGACTGTCTGCGGAAGCTCCGTATTGTCCGGTGTCAGCTCACTGTAAAGCTTTGCAGACATCGTGCAGCTCACATCGGTGTCGATCCCGATGAAATTCAGCTTCCCGGTTGTACAGCTCAGTATCTCTATCAGAATGTGCTCGATCCTGCCCGTCTCGGAATTCGTGACAAACAGCAGGTTGACCGGCGTCATGTTAAGCGCCGTATATGAGACTCCCGCGGGCTGCGAGCCGGTGTCGGTCCCCGTCACGGCCTGATCCGCCGGATCGCCGGGTGCCAGACCGCTCTTATATTTTTCCGCGAAGTAATAGCCTGCCGCGACCGCCGCGAGTACAAGCAGCGCAGCGATCAGTATCCAAAGGCCTCCTCCGCTCTTTTTCTTTACTGCCAAAGTAAACTCCTTTTATTACATCCATCCGCCGTCCAGCGTAATGATCTGCCCGGTCAGGTAATCCGACTGCTCCGCGATCGCCCTGACGAGCTTCGCGACCTCTTCGGGCTCAGCAAAGCGTCCTGCGGGTATCTCCTCGCACAGTGCGCTCCTTTCGGCCTCGGAAAAGATCCTGTTCATATCGGTGTCAATGCATCCGCAGGCAATGGCATTTACTGAAATATGAGAAGGAGCCAGTTCTCTCGCAAGCGCCTTCGTGTATGCGTTCACGCCGCCCTTTGTCGCCGAATACCCAACCTCGCAGGACGCTCC
>JAGDDB010000225.1 GCA_017958265.1 Oscillospiraceae bacterium
ATTATTGTGAATAAAAAAGACGGAATAACAAAAAAACGCGGTGTACGGACATTTCCGGGCCATGGATGCCCTTTCCCGGCGGGCGGCGGAAAGCGCGGAGGGAGGGGGCAAGTTTACAACATATTCATATTTTCGGAGTATACTTGCCAAATAGGGGTGAGATCATGAATTTCAGATCATGGCTTGCCCGTGCCGCGGCGGGCCGCAACGGTATGGACAGGCTCAATATATTTATATATGTTGTTTCGGCGGTGCTGCTGGCAGTATCGGTGCTCGTGCCGGGCAGGGCAGGAAGCCTTTTCGGGTCCGCGGGCTTGGTCGGCATCATCCTCGGGATGTTCAGGGCCATGTCGCGCAATACCGTAAAACGCAGCACGGAAAATCAGGCATATCTGCGAAGGACCGCAAAACTGAGAAAGAGCCTGAGCGAGCAGCGCACCCGCTTTGAGCAGAGGAAGGACTTCCGCTTTTTCAAATGCCCTTCCTGCAAGACCATGATGAGAGTGCCGCGGGGGAAGGGAAAGATCAGCGTGACCTGCCGCCGCTGCGGGGAAAGATTTATAAGGAACAGCTGAAGCTCCCGGCAGGAGACACAAGCCGGTATGCGCGCGGACAGGGCGCGGGCCTGGGCAGCATGATCCCTCGGAAATTATAATTTGTTCGACATATGTGCCGCCGGAGATCCGGCGGCATTTTTGCGCTCGATACTCCCGGAAAGGAGCATATTTGAAATCGTTGTGCAAATAATATATAAAAAACAAATTATATTTGTGTAAATTACCCATTTACTTTAACGATTTAAAAGTGTATATTCATAGAGAAATTAAGACGAGGCACGGAGCCTTGATACCGAATTATACCGGAGGGAAAGAAGATGACAGTTAAAATCATTTTGCTTGTTGCGTTTTTTGCGGTGATGGTCGCCGTGGGCATCATGTGCCGCAGGAGAGCCACCGACGTCAACGGATTTGTTCTCGGCGGCAGGACCGTCGGTCCCTGGCTGACGGCGTTTGCGTACGGAACGTCGTATTTCTCGGCTGTTATCTTCGTGGGCTACGCGGGACAGTTCGGATGGAGGTACGGCATAGCGTCGACCTGGATAGGACTGGGCAACGCATTCATCGGCTCGCTGCTGGCCTGGGGCATACTCGGGCGCCGCACGAGGATAATGACACAGCATTTCTCCGCTGCGACGATGCCGGATTTCTTCGGCAAGCGCTTTGAGAGCGGCGCGCTGAAGGTTTTCGCGTCGATGATAGTATTCGTTTTCCTGGTGCCGTACACCGCTTCGCTTTACAACGGCCTGAGCCGCCTTTTCGGCATGGCGTTCAATATCGACTATGTGGTGTGCATTATCATAATGGCCGTGCTCACCGGCGTATACGTGATAGCCGGCGGCTACATGGCAACGGCGATAAACGATTTCATACAGGGTATAATCATGCTGTTCGGCATAGTCGCGGTCGTGCTCGCGGTGCTTAAAAGCCAGGGCGGCCTGCAGCAGGCCCTGGCGGGCCTGGCGGCGGTACGGGACGAGAGCGTATCGGCGATGCCCGGAGCTTTCAACTCTTTCCTCGGCCCGGACCCGTTCAATCTGCTCTGCGTAGTGCTGCTGACCTCTTTGGGCACCTGGGGCCTGCCTCAGATGGTGCAGAAGTTCTACGCCATAAAGAGCGAGGCGGCAATAAAGAAGGGTACCGTCATATCCACGGTATTCGCGATAGTCGTCGCCGGCGGCTGCTACTTCCTGGGCGGCTTCGGACGTCTGTTCAATATCAATGTGGCTGCCGAGGGCTATGACGCCATCATCCCCGAGATGATCTCCTACCTCCCCCAGGCGCTCATCGCCGTGGTCGTGATACTCGTGCTGTCCGCGTCGATGTCCACGCTGTCGTCCCTCGTTATAGCTTCTTCTTCCACGCTGACCATAGACTTCCTCAAGGGCAATATAATCAAAAACATGAGCGAGAAAAAGCAGCTGCTCACCATGCGGGCGTTCATCGTGGTATTCATAGCCATATCCGCCGTGATCGCGGTGATACAGTACAGAAACAACGTTACCTTCATCGCTCAGCTCATGGGCGTGTCGTGGGGCGCGCTGGCGGGCGCATTCCTTGCTCCGTTCCTCTACAGCCTGTACTGGAAAAAGGTATCGAAGGCGGCCTGCTGGGTAAACTTCATTTTCGGCGCCGGCATAATGGTGCTGAACATGTTCTTCCGCAGTTCTTTCCCCACGGTGCTGCAATCTCCCATAAACTGCGGTACCTTCGCGATGCTCGCGGGAATGGTGATAGTGCCGATAGTGAGCTTCATATCGCCCAAGCCCGACAAAGCGCGTGTGGAGGAGGCCTTCTCGAAATACGATACCAAGGTGGAGGTCTCGCAGAAGAGAGCTCTTACAGACTGAAACATCGCACCGGATCGGTGATGTCTCGCAGCGCAGCCCGCAAGGGCTGCGCTGCTCTGTTTTTTCCGCGTTCGCCGCGCTTGATTTCCGCCCGTAAAACCGATATAATTTTCGCAGTCGGAGTCTAACACGATCAGTGAAGGAGCCGGAGATGCGTTTATCCGATCTTGCGGCGTATGCCGAGGAAAAATATCATATCACCGAGCAGCACAAATGGAACGAATTCCCCGGCTTTTCCGTGCTCGTCGAGCCGTCGGAGGGGAAGTGGGCCGCGCTGCTGATGCACCGGTGGGATCCCGAGCTCGGGGAAGAGACGGAGCTGTGCGATATCAGGTGCGGCAGGGCCGTGCTGGGCGAATTATCCGAGCCGTATCTTTCCGAGCCCTTCCGCATGCACGGAGATAAATGGATAGGCGTCAGGTTCGACAGCAGTACCGATCCGGATACCGTTTATATGCTTTTTGACAGGGCCGTGCGCGGGAGCTCCCGCGGCGGGTATGCTCTGACCGTCTCCGCCGGGAACGGTCCTGCTTCGGAGAAATATCACGATACGCCTCTGCCTTTCATGCAGGGGCTTTCGGCCGCGGGCGCGGTACCGAGCCGGATACGGGAAATGATGAAGCTCTACACATACTCCGACGGGAGCTTTGCCGAGAAATGCCGGAATTTCTATGTCCAGGGAAAGTTCATGGAGGATTATGAGGACGACGCGCCCTTCGGCGGGAGCCTGACAAGATATTACACCACGTATCACGATCTGAGCGTAAGGCAGCTGCGCGGGTACATGACATGGAGAACTCTGGTAAGAAAGGGACGTTTTGAGCCGATAAGCACGTCTCTTGCGTATATGTACATCTATGAGCTGCTCAACGGCATAGGCGCCGACTCGCCGGAAGACACTCTCGGCAAAATGCGCGCTTTTGAAACGGGATATATCGACAGCGGAACGGGCGGGGCGGATATGCGGAAAAACCTGCGCCGGTGGATGCTGGAATTCGGCGTGATAAACGGCGTGGACAGGGAAACTCTCGCGGGATATATCGGCGGGGAGACGGCGGAAAGGGACGGCGCGCTTGCCGTTCTGCGATCCTGCGCCGACCGCGGAGACGGCGAGGTTTTCGACGCGCTGTGCGTTTTCGGCGCCGGGCTGCGTTCTTCCGCAGTCATTAAAAAATGCGGGGAAGAAGGGAAGCGCCTTTTTGCCTCGGTGTGGAGATACTGCGAAACACACCGGAAAAACACGGGCACGGACCTTTTCGCCGCCTGCTTCGGCACACAGCGCAGAATGCGCTGGCATCCCCTTGAAAACGCGGTATACTGGAACAGGCGCAGCGCGGGCGATGCGGAATATGTGCTGAACGAATGCCACCGCTTTATATGCCGGGACGGCAAATGGACGGAGCAGTGCTACCGCCGCATTTATTTTCAAAAGAAGGTTTTCGACAGCTTTATAAGGGAAACGGACCGCAAGCTGCGTCAGTATCTGAAAACGGGCAATCCTCTCAAGGCGAGGCCGGCGGACGCCTGGGCGGATAAGATCATAGACGCGGCGATAGAAGAGGACAGACAGGCAAAGCTCGAAGCGAAAAGAAAAAAGATAGTCATTCGCTATGACGAGCTTGACAGGATACGCCGCGACGCCGCTTATACGCGCGAAAGTCTGCTGACGGAGGATGAAACGGAGCCGGAGACCGGCGCAGTACCCGCCGGGGAAGAGACAGCGGCCGAAGAGCGGGAGACGGGCTGCACCGCAGCGCTGAACGAAAGACAGATACTGATCCTTTCCTCGCTGCTGCGCGGCGAGCCGGTGAGCGGAGAGTTGAGATCGTGGAACGAAATGGCCGAGGTCTTCGCCGACGCGCTCAACGAGGCTCTTTTTGACGAGCTCGGAGACACCGCCGTGGAATGCGACGGCGAAAACATAACGCTTGTTGAGGATTACCGAGAGGATATCGCCCGCATACTCGGAGGGAGCATGAAATGAACGAAGAAAACAGGAAGGCGCCGAAAAGGATAGCCCAGGCGGTGCTCAATTCCCTTAAGGGCGGCGTCGTGCCGCGCATAGGTCTGCCGTATATCACGGTGGGGAGAAAAAACGAGATAGAGGCGCTGCTGCGCGATGTGGATATAATCGCGGAGGGCGGAGCGTCGTTCCGCTTTATAGTGGGGCGCTACGGCTCGGGAAAGAGCTTTCTTATGCAGACCGTGCGCAACTATGTAATGGAGCGCGGCTTTATCGTTGCCGACGCCGACCTGTCGCCGGAAAGGCGGCTGCAGGGTACGCGCGGACAGGGCCTTGCGACATACAGGGAGCTCATAGGAAATCTTTCCACAAAAACGAAGCCGGAGGGCGGCGCGCTGACGCTGCTGCTCGATCGCTGGATCAGCGGCGTGCGGAGCGAGGCCGTAGCGGAAAGCGGAGCCTCTCCGGACTCTTCCCGGCTCACGGAGCTGGTGGACAGGAAGATCTACGCCGTGACCTCATCGATCAGCGAAATGGTGCACGGGTTTGAGTTTGCCCGCCTCCTTTCCGCGTATTACCGCGCCTATGTCGACGGCGACGACGAGGCGAAGGCGAAGGTGGTGCGCTGGTTCAGAGGGGAGTACGCGCTGAAAAGCGAGGCAAGAGAAGCTCTCGGCGTGAACATCATCATAACGGATGACGATTGGTACGATTATCTCAAGCTGTTTGCCGTCTTTTTCAGGCTCGCGGGCTATGCCGGCATGATGGTGATGATAGACGAGCTGGTCAATATCTATAAAATACCGAATTCGATCACCAGGCAGTATAACTACGAGAAGATGCTCACCATGTATAACGATACGCTTCAGGGCAGAGCGAAATATCTCGGGATCATCATGTGCGCCACGCCTCAGGCGATGGAGGACAAGCGCAGGGGCATATACAGCTATGAGGCGCTGCGCTCGCGCCTGGCGGAGGGCAGGTTTTCCAGACCCGGCGCGCGGGACCTGCTCGCTCCCGTGATACGGCTTGAGGCGCTGACGGCGGAGGAAATGCTTATACTGTGCGAAAAGCTTGCATCCATGCACGCCGATCTTTACGGATACTCCCGAAGACTGAGCACGGATGAGCTTTCCGTTTTCATACGCACGGAATACGAGCGCATAGGCGCCGATACCAACATCACCCCCCGCGAGGTGATACGCGATTTCATCGAACTGCTCGATCTCATGTATCAGGATCCGTCAATGACCGTGAGCGGGCTGCTCTCTTCCGACAGCTTCACTTACGCGGCGTCGGAAGCGGTATCGGACCTTGCCCGGGAAGATTACGCGGAATTCACCATATGAACGGAGAGGCTTATGGACGTTTTTGACCGCTACGCACCGTTTATTCGGGAATATATATACCGCTCCGGCTGGAAAACCCTGCGCGCCGTTCAGAACGCCGCCGGCGACGCCATTTTCAATACGGATGAAAACGTGCTTCTGACCGCGTCGACCGCGTCGGGAAAAACGGAGGCGGCTTTCTTTCCCATACTGACCCTGCTTGAAGAGGAGCCGCCGCTTTCGGTGGGCGTACTGTATATCGCGCCGCTCAAGGCGCTGATAAACGATCAGTTCGGCAGGCTCAATGAGCTTTGCGCCGAGCAGGGCATACCCGTTACCCGCTGGCATGGGGACGCGGAACAGACCCGGAAAAGAAAGCTGCTGAAAACCCCGCGGGGGATATTGCAGATAACGCCGGAATCCCTTGAATCGCTGCTGATAAACAAGCATATGGAGCTGCCCTCCCTCTTCGGGGATCTGCGCTTTATCGTTATTGACGAGATACACTCTCTTCTCAGGGCGGATCGCGGACTGCAGACCTTCTGCCTTATTCAGCGCCTGTGCCGCACGGCGGGCTGCGATCCGAGGCGTATAGGCCTGTCGGCCACGATAGGCGACCCCGAGCTTACCGGAAGATTTCTTTCCGAGGGCAGCGGCAGAAGCACCGTGATCCCGAAATTCGACGGGGGCAAAGAGGTATGGCGCCTTTCCATGGAGCACTTTTTCAATTCCGACCCGCAGGCAGACGAGGGGAGGACGACCGATCCGGACATTCCCGCGCCGGAGGCCGCGACAGATACGGCGCCTAAGGCCGCCGATCCCGGCATAGGCTATATTTTCGAGCATACGAAAGGGAAAAAGTGCCTCGTTTTCACAAATTCCCGTGAGGAATGCGAGTCGGTCTGCCAGTACCTTCGCCAATACTGCGAGGCCAATCACGAGCCGGAGCGTTTCCTTATACACCACGGCAACCTCTCCGCTTCATACAGAGAAAGCGCGGAGGAAGAAATGAAGGACGACGGCTCTCTTATGAGCGTGTGCGCCACGGCCACGCTTGAACTCGGCATAGACATAGGCAGGCTCGAGCGCGCATTCCAGATAGACGCGCCGTTTACCGTGTCCGGTTTTCTGCAGCGCATGGGACGTACCGGGCGGCGGGGCGAGCCGGCGGAAATGTGGTTCGTCATGCGCGAGGAGCATCCCGAAGCAAGGGCGATGCTGCCGGCAATGATCCCGTGGTATCTTATCCATGGCATCGCGCTGGTGCAGTTATACCTGGAGGAACGCTTCGTGGAGCCGCCGAGGACAGAGCGGCTGCCCTTCAGCCTGCTTTATCATCAGACCATGAGCACCCTGGCCTCATGCGGCGAGATGACGCCGGCGGAGCTTGCCTCGCGTGTTTTGACGCTGTCGGCATTCTCGCGCGTGAGCCGGGAAGATCTCCGCGTGCTGCTGCGGCACCTGATCGAGACGGACCATATCCAGCGCACGGAAAACGGCGGCCTCATAGTCGGGCTGACGGGGGAACGCGTGGTGAACAATTATAAGTTCTACGCGGTTTTTCAGGAGAATATCGAATACACCGTGCGCACGGGGTCCCAGCAGCTGGGCACCATAGTTAAGCCGCCTCTGCCGGGCGA
>JAGDDB010000226.1 GCA_017958265.1 Oscillospiraceae bacterium
ATACGGATGATCCTCCAGTTATTGAAGGCTTTCCTATTATTCCTGCTTGCGATTCAATCACGATCTATAAAGATGGAAAAATGCTATTCTGCGACGTCGACAACTGGAAAACCAAATTTCATCAAAAGATGGTTCTGTCACGCGAAGAAGTGGAACGGTTGGAGTATTCTCTTATCAAGTCCGGGAAAGCGACACCGGGAATGCCGGTACAGTTCGTAATCAGTTTGCATAGAGATGAGTAAGAAGAATCCCCGAGGAGCACTGTCCTACGGGGATTTTTTGGTAATTCCGTACATGTTTTCCGGTATACAGTCAGCCGTCACAGAAATCATTGGAGCAGATCATGACGGCAAAAAACCAGTCATACCAAGGCTTTATGGCCCTTTGTGCAACTTTTTTGACCCCTCTCGGATGCGCACGGTAAAGCGCCCCTTTCCCGTCACTATGTACTATTTCCAGCCCTGGCGTTTGGCTAAATCCAACATGCCGAAGCAGAATTTCTGCCGGTTTGCCGATGTCATCAGTGACGGGTCGCCCTCGCGTATGCGCATGGCGCGGCGGTAAGTATGCTGCCAATTCACCGTAAAAATCATATAATTTCAAGGCGTAAGTCCGAAAAAAACAAATTTTGATTTGACATGGACCTGCCTTTTGCAGGATAATAACAATGGAGGATTGTCCCGAGCGGTCGGGAGCGATCTGCCGCGCCGCAGCGGGGACCCCGCAAAGGCGAGCGGCACGGTCTTGCTCACCGGCATGCCGGGAGGCAAGCCCGGCAAGGGCGGTCCGACAAATCCGGCCTGCGCGCTTCAAAGGGCGCGTCAATACCGGGACATTATGAGAACATAAAGGAGAAACGGATATGAACATAGTGAAAACACTGGAAGATAACAAACTGACGGTCGTCCTTGAGGGACGGCTGGACACCGTGACCTCTCCGCAGCTCGAAGGCGAACTGCGCAGCGCGGTCAACGGCATTTCCGAGCTGATCTTTGATTTAGGCGCGTTGGATTATGTGTCCTCCGCCGGGCTCCGGGTGCTTCTGTCCGCCCAGAAGGTGATGAACAAGCAGGGTTCCATGACCATACGGAACGTAAAACCCGAGATAATGGACATATTCGACGTCACGGGCTTTACCGATATACTTAACATCGAGTGAGCTTCGAAGCGAAAAATAACGCGCCTGCGGAGCAGACCGTACTTCGCCGGGACGATCGCTTTCTGAGAAGAGAATACCGGAAGGTACTGTTCCCGGTGATGTTTTCCGTGCTCGGAGGCGTGATCAACGCTCTGATAGACAGCGTGTTCGTCTCGAGACGCATAGGCGTATCCGGTTTGACGGCGGTCAATCTGAGCATGCCGGTGTATCTTGTTCTGTGCATGCTCGGCTCTCTGATCGCGTCCGGGGCAGCGGTGCTTTCCGCGCGCGCGGAAGGCCGGGACGATCTGCATACCGCGGAGCGTCTTTATCACACCGCGCTGACAGCCGGGCTGTGCGCCGGAGCGCTGGTGACGCTGCTGGGGCTCGTATTCCTCGGTCCGCTCTCCGGCTTTCTGACGGGGCGCGGCAGCGTCCGTGCGGAGGTCGAGGCTTATTGCCGGGTAACTCTGGCCGGCTCCGCGGTCTATGTGATGGGTTATATACCCCTGTACTATCTTCAGCTGGAGGGCAAGACGGCTCAGATATCCCGCATGATCGCCATCATGGTGGGAGCGGACGCGGTGCTTGACTATGTGCTGCTTTACCCCCTTGATCTTGGCATGACAGGAGCGGCGCTTGCCAGCGTGGCAGCCATGCTGGTCTCCTGCGCCTATGGCTTTGCCGCACTGAGCTCCGGATTTTCCAACTATCGTTTCCGCATCCGCGGGATGAACCTTCGCGGCCTGGGTGAGATCACCCGTTACGGCTCGCCGGCCGCGCTGGGAAATCTTTACGACGCGGGAAAGCTTTTAGCGGTGAATACATTCATCTTCGCCGTGGCCGGCGAAAGCGCCGCGGCCGTCTGGGCGGTGCTGAACACACTTTCGGAGCTCTCCATGGTCGTCACGTTGGGCGCGGCGCGTTCGGGAAGCGCCATGGTGGGCGTATACTGCTCGGCAAGGGAAAACGACGGTATCCGCACGCTCGTGCGGCTGGAATGCATCGCCGGGACGATTTTGTCGGGCCTGTTTGCCCTCGCGGCGGTACTGCTCTCCGGAGCGATAGAGGCGCTGTACCGGCTGTCGGAACCGATGAAACTGCCGCTTTTATGCCTCGGCGTCGGCGTTATATTCAATACCTTGTGCTGCGTTATGGAGACCTGCTTCAATTCGGAAGGGCGCATAGCGCTGTCAAATCTGCTGGTGGCGCTGCGAAGGCTCATACTGCCGGTGGCGGCCCTGCCGCTTCTGCGGGCCGCGGGCACGACGATGTGGCTGTTTCTGCCGCTGAGCGGACTGATGTCTTTGGCAGCCTGCCTGATTATCCCGGCGGCTTTATCAAAACGCTCCGAGGCGACGGACAGGCCCCTGTCCCGCTTCCTGCTGCTGGACGACACGCTGAAAAGGACCCGCGCGGTGCTGGATTTTTCCATCCCGGGAGAGATCGGCGCGGTATGCGAGGCGGCCGAGCGCATCCATGATTTCTGCGAGCTTCACGAAATGGAGCCCAGGCTGGTCATGCGGCTGCAGCTGTCCATAGAAGAATTGCTCAATGTGATCGTCACAAAAAATCCCGGGCTGGAGAGCGTAGATCTGCGGGCCTTCGCCCTGGAAGGCATTACGGGCATACGCATCCGCTGCGCCGGACGGAATTACAATCCCTTTGAGGACGACGATCCCGAGGACGACTTTCTTATGGGAGTACGGATGCTTAAGAAAATGGCGGACGTGACCACCCATACCTTTACTCTGGGGACAAATTCCATCAACATTATTTTCGGGAGAGATAAGCTTGAAGATCAGAACGGACCGCAATGATCCTTTTGACCTGGACTGTGCGGAGATGAACGCGGTCAACGAAGAAAACCTGCGCCGTATTTTAGCGGACAACGCGGAAACGGAATACGGCCGAGCCATCGGTTTTGACCGCATCGGGGATGAGCGGGAATACCGTAAGCGGACGCCGCTCATTGAGTATGAGGAAGTCGGCAACAGTATCGAACGCATGTATGCGGGAGAAAAGGACGTGCTGACCGCCTACCCACTGACGCAGTTCATCCGTACCAGCGGCACCAGCGGCAAGCGCAAGCTCGTCCCCCTTACGGAGGAGGCCCTCGGCCGCTACGGGAATATAAAGGACCGGATAAACCGGGAGACCATGGGTCTTAAAAGCGGCTGCAGGCGGCTGCAGCTCGTTACCTACCGCACCGACCCGACCCTGCCGCCGGAGAAAGAAACGCTGTTTTCCATCGCCAACGAACGGAACCTGTTCCGCAGAGGATGGCTGGACACGGAGGAATTCATCGGGGGCCGGCTCATGTATTTCCAGCCGGAGATGACGAGCTTCTTCTATCCCAAGCTTTGGGCGGCGCTGCTGGAGCCGGAAACGGAAACTTTGGAGTCCCCGTTCCTTTACGACCACCTGCTGTTCTTCCGCTATCTGGAGGAACACTGGCGGCAAATAACGGAAGACATCCGCTCGCACCGCATCTCCGAACCGGAGGGCATCCCGCAGGCAGTGAGGGATCATCTGCTCTCTCTGCCCGCGCCCGCGGCGCGGCTCGAGGCAGTACAGGCCGAGTGCGCCTGCGGCTTTGAAGGCATCGCCGCGCGGCTCTGGCCGCGGATGCACGCCGTATGCGGTATACGCGGCAGCGTATATTCCGCGGAAGACAGCGCGCTGGAATACTATACAAAAGGTATTTCACGCCACTTTTTCTGCTTCGTGTCCTCGGAATGCTTCATGGGTATCCCGATGCGGATGAACGAGGCGGTCTACACGCTGATGCCGCGGAGCGCCTTTTACGAATTCCAGCCCTATGACTCCGATGATCACGGCGGAGAAACGCTGCTTCCCCGGGAATTGGAGATAGGCAAGGATTATGAGATCATCGTAACCAACTTTTCCGGACTGTATCGCTATCACACCTATGACGTAGTCCGGGTGGAGGATTTTTACGGCGAGTCGCCGATGGTCTCATTCCGCCTGCGGCGCAATTTGGCGCTGAACCTGTGCGGCGAAAAGTTTGACTCTCTGACACTCCAGCATGCGGGGACGCTGCTGTGCGGGCGCCTGGGTTTTCCGGAATGCAGCTTTGCCCTGGATACGGCCTCAGTGCCGGGGAAGTATCTCTGCTTTGCGGAAGCGGAGGCCGTTCCCTCTGCGGAGAAGCGCGCGGAGGATCGGGATACGCTGGAGCGGGTGCTGCGGGAGCTGAACCCCGAATATGACGACCTGCGCCGGCTCAAATGTATCGCGGAGGCGGAACTGTGCTATGTGGAAAAGGGAGCGCACAGGCGCGTCAAGCAGCTGAACGACTCCGCGGCGGAGCAGAACAAGCCCCTGCAGATACTGCGCGATCCGGCCATGCTTAAGGCCATGCGGGAAATGCTTTTAAGGAGATGAACGAGCCATGAAGGAGCAACAGGGTGTACGCAGGATCAAACTGTCCTGGAAGCTGGCGGCGGGCCTTATGCTGTTTGGCCTGCTGATAGTCGCCTCGGCAATAGTCATAGGTTTTTTTACATTCCGAAACGACACCCGCAAGCTGTATAACGACCACGCCTACGATATCGCGGAGGAAGCGGAGTCTCTTTTCACAGATGAAGAGTGGGTCTTCTACGCGGATCTGGTCACGAGAAACGCCCGCGGCGAGGTTTCCGAGGAAGAGCTGGAGGCCGCGCGGAACGATCCGCGCTATCTTGAGCTGCGCCGGCAGCTGGATGAACTGCGAAGAGCCATGCATGCCAACGATATTTTCGTCAGCGTCATGGACAGGGAAACGGTAGAGCAGGCGATAGCCTCCGGAGACAGTCAGGATCACATCGCCGGCATACTCTATATTACCGACAGCTACGTCAAGGAGGATGAGAGCTTCCCGCTGGGCTACATCGGGGCTTTCAACGCGAGCTTTGCCAAAACCACCATGCAGATAGTGGACAGCGGCAAGCGGGCGGACGACTATTTCATCTCCGAAAGCCAGTTCGGCTACAATACCTCCGCCATCCGCCCGGTTATCCGGGACGGAAAGACGGTGGCGCTGGTAACGGTCGAGATACCCATGTCGACGATCCAGAGCACGCTGCGGCAGTTCGTGCTCCGTTCCATCGGACTGTCGGCGGTGGTTTTCGCGCTGATACTGACGCTGGTCATCCTGTTTACGAACAGGATGCTGACGCGCCCGGTGCTGCAGATGGCGCGGGCGGCCAGCACCTTCGTGGCCTCCCGGCAGGAGGGCAGGGCCCTGGAGAAATCCCCGATAGCGGAGCTGGCGGTAAACACCGGCGACGAATTGGAGGTGCTTTGCGGCTCCCTCAAAGGCATGGAACAGGATCTGGCGACACATATTGAAAACCTGAAGCGCGTCACGGCCGAGAAGGAACGCATAGGCGCGGAGCTGAATGTCGCCACGCAGATCCAGGCGGACATGCTGCCGAGGATATTCCCCGCCTTCCCGGAGAGAATGGAATTCGACCTCTACGCCTCAATGGATCCGGCAAAGGAGGTCGGCGGCGACTTTTATGACTTCTTCCTCGTGGACGACGACCACATCTGCCTGGTAATGGCGGACGTATCCGGCAAGGGCGTGCCGGCGGCGCTGTTCATGGTCATTGCCAAGACGCTCATCAAAAACCGCGCGCAGCTGGGCGAGAGCCCGGCGGAGATATTGAAAAACGTCAACGCGCAGCTTTGCCAGGGCAACGAGGCGGAGCTTTTCGTAACCGTCTGGCTGGCGATAATCGAGATATCTACCGGACGCGGCCTGGCCGCCAACGCCGGACACGAGCATCCCGTCATACGCAGGGCGGGGGGACGGTATGAGCTGGTCGAGTACCGCCACAGTCCCGCCGTGGCTACGATGGAGGGCATACGCTTCCGCGAGCATGCGTTCGAGCTTTATCCGGGCGACCGGCTGTTCGTATACACGGACGGAGTGCCGGAGGCGACGAACGCCGAAGAGCGGCTTTTGGGAACGGACAGGATGCTCGAAGCGTTGAACAGGGACACGGAGGCCGAGCCCGACGCGCTGCTGGCAAATGTGCGCAGGGCCATCGACGCCTTCGTGGGCGACGCGCCGCAGTTTGACGACATCACGATGCTCAGCTTCGCCTACAACGGGCCGGAGAAAAAGGAACTGACGCTCGAGGCGTCAGTGGATAATCTGGAGAAGGTGCTCGCCTTCGTCGACGCGGAGCTGGAGGCGATGGACTGCCCGCCGAAGACGCAGATGCAGATCAACGTGGCGGTAGAGGAGGTCTTTGTCAACATCGCCCATTACGCCTATGCCCCGAACACCGGCAGCGCCGTTGTCCGGATGGAAACTTGCAGCGATCCGAAGCGCGCGGTGATCACCTTTGCCGACAGCGGCATACCGTACGATCCCCTCGCAAAGCCCGACCCGGATGTGACTCTCTCCGCAGAGGAGCGTCAGATCGGCGGCCTCGGTATTTACATGGTGAAAAAGAGCATGGACGAAATGCGCTACGAATACCGCGACGGGCAGAATATCCTGACTCTTATCAAAAATTTGGAGTAATCCCGTTTTTGCGCCGGGAACGGCCCGGACGAAAGCGCCGGAAACAAAACAAAGAGACTGTCTTCTTGCTGCGCGGTAAGCAGCATGAAGACAGTCTCTTATTGACTTTGAAGGTATCAGATATATCCGTCGTTCCTTGACATCCTGCCGATCAGGGCGTAAGCGGCCAGGAAGATCACGGCGATAAGCGCGATGAAATACCTTGCGATCCCTATAACGGCGGCCGTATAGTCGTACGCGCCGTGGAGAAGCGCCGGAATTACGACGGCAAGGATGCGGAAAAGCGCGGCCGGGCCCGTGTCGCCGCGGCGGGAGCTTTTTTCGGAAAAAGAATAGAACGCGCCCATGAATACGCCGAAGCAGGCGTGGCCGGGTATGGCGGTGACAGCGCGGATGAGGGCGGTGTGAAAACCGTATACCATGACATAGCCTATGTTTTCCGCGAGCGCGAAGCCGAGAGAAACGAACACGGCATAAACCACGCCGTCATAAAGACAGTCAAACTCGGCCGAGCGCCGGGTACGGCGGCTGAGCAGCAGGTATTTTGCTCCTTCTTCCTCAAAGGCGACTATGCCGAAGTAAAGTATGACGTTATACCAGACGCCGCCGCGCGGCAGCGCGCGGTCAAGAACGGCGCAGGACAGGCGCTCGGCGATCATGGCGATGACCGAGGATAAAACGCCGAGAAAGACAAGGGACAGGAGCATGGAGCGAGGCTCCTTTTCCAGCCTGTCGGTGCGATATACCCTCACCATCAGGAAAACGGCGGGAATGACGGCCGCGGCAATGAGAATGAGATTATATGTTCTTATCGCGGGCAGAAAGTAAAAAAGCATGAATATCCTCCCGGGTGTCGGGGCGCAGAGCCGTATTGCCGCTCGGGGCGGCGCCGTTCGGCCGCGGCCGGATCATGACTGCTCGCTGCCGATCAGTCTGGACAAAGTGCGGTAAAGGTTATCCGCTTCCACGGGCTTGGACAGATGCGCGTTCATGCCGGCCTGGAGAGAGCGGCGAACGTCCTCGTCAAAGGCGTTTGCCGTCATGGCTATTATGGGGATGGTGAGCGCGTCGGGCCTGTTCAGCTCGCGTATGGCGCGCGTGGCGGCGAGACCGTCGAGCACGGGCATGCGCACGTCCATGAGTATCGCGTCGTAATACCCCTCCGCGCTTGCGGCAAACATATCCACCGCTGTCTGACCGTTCTCCGCGCGCTCCGAAGTCATGCCCTCAAGATCCAGCAGGTCTTCGAGTATTTCGGCGTTGATATCCACGTCTTCCGCGACAAGGATGCGCCGTCCGTCAAGAGAGGCGAAGATCGAGCTTTCTTCCTCGTCGGGAGTGTCCATATGCGTGGGAGAGATGTTTTTCTTGCGGGAAAAGATGCTGCGCAGCTCGTGAAGCAGACTGTCGGTAAACAGAGGCTTGGACATGATGCCCGCTACGCCGGCCGCCTCCGCGTCCTTGCGTATGTCGTCCCAATTATATCCGGTGAGGATGATAACGTCGGTCCTGCCGCCGTCAAAGGAACGAAGGCGTCTGGTCAGCTCCAGCCCGTCCATGTCCGCCATCCTATAGTCGGTCAGCAGCAGCTCGTAGGGCTGCCCCATCTCGTACATCGCGCGCAGGCGGCCGAGAGCCTCACCGCCGCCGTGAGAGACAGCGGCGTTTATGCCGAGCGTATTGAGCACAAGGCGGGCGTGCTCGCAGGCTACGTCGTCGTCGTCAACGACAAGGGTGCGCAGGTCCGCGGGCAGATCGGCAGGCTTTTCGCTGACGAAGCTGCGGTCGGAGGCGCCCAGCGTGACCGTTACGGTAAAGGTGCTGCCTACGCCTTTTTCGCTTTCAACGGCGATGTCGCCGTTCATCATATCGACAAAGTTTTTCGTGATCGCCATGCCGAGGCCGCTTCCGCCGTAGGCGTTGGTGGTCGTTTCATCCTCCTGAGAGAACGCTTCGAATATCTTCGGGATATATTCCTTGTCCATGCCTATGCCGGTATCCTTCATGGTAAAGCGCAGGGTGCGGTACCCCTCAAAGGACGCCGTCTGCTCCACGGACAGGCTCACTTCTCCGCCGGGATCGGTGAATTTTACCGAGTTGCCGAGGATGTTGATGAGCACCTGCTTGAGCTTCATGTCGTCGCCGGTGTAATAGTCCTCGACATTTCCGATGATATGGCATTCGTAGCGGAGCCCCTTATCGTCGCACTGACCGTTGATCATCACATTGACCTGATCCATAAAGACGCGGAAGGGGAATTCCTCTTTTTTAAGGACCATGCGGCCCGATTCGATGCGGCTCATATCAAGGATATCGTTGATAAGGCCGAGAAGATGCCTGGCGCTGGCGCCGATCTTTTCGAGATTTTCGCGGATATGCGGCGTCAGATCGGGATCGCGCAGGGCAATGTTGTCCAAACCTATTATGGCATTCATGGGCGTGCGTATTTCATGGCTCATATTGGAAAGAAAGCTGGTTTTCGCGCGGCTGCTTTCTTCCGCGAGGGCCTTTTCGCGTTCTATCTGCCGTTCACGCTGCTGGATGAGCATATTGATGCGCAGCAGGAAACTGAGGGCGATTATGACGAGCACCATCTGGAAAACGCTGTTTTCCATAAGCGTGGTGTTTATCACGGAGAAACGGTTGCCGATAAAGCCCTCGGCTCTGGCAATTTCCGCTTCGGTGTTCTCCGCGCCCGCCTCGGTGAGAAACTCGGCGCACTCCGCCTGCATTTCCCGCGCGGAGCGCTCGGTGACGGTCTCGGCGGATTGCAGCACCCAAATGAGAGAGGTGAAGAATATCAGAAGCAGCAGTACGATCCATACGACCACGGAGCGGCCGAAACGGCGCTTTGTATCCTTGCGGAGCAGCCTGTGGAAATAGGCAAAGCCGAGTATGCTCCACGCGGTGAATATGAGATATGACTCCGTAGGCATCGCGTTGATCGAAAGTATGCTCGGTATAAGGAAGCACATGGAAAGCACGAGCGATATCATCAGTCCCGCGCCGCCGAGCAGCTGATAGAGCCGATTGCCGACTTTCCGGGCGGCTGACAGGGCGCAGGCCGAGGTGTAGGCATAGGCGATGATAGCGCCGATGGTGGTAACGTCCACGATCCAGCTTATCGCGGTGCGCCCGAAGAAGGGCATGATAACGGATATGGCCAGGATGATCCAGATCGCGCCGGAAGGAGCGCCGTTCTTGTTCTGTTTGGCAAAGGACTCGGGCATCAGCCCGTCCTCCGCCATGGAGAAGACAAGGCGGCTGGAGGCCACGATATTGCCGATAAGGCCGGTCACGATGGCGCACAGCGCGGTGACGCCGAGAATGAGGCTGCCGGTACTGCCCATCGCCGCATGAGTGGAGAAAAACGTGGGCAGGGCTTTAAGCCCGGACAGATTATCAAGGTCGGCAAAATAAGCCGTCCAGCTGCCGTAGCCCTCGGGCATGATGCCGATGGACAGAAGGGCAAGCATGATATAGGCTGCGGCGCCGGTGACAAGAGAAACGATCAGCACACGGAAGGTCTTCCTCTGGGAGAAACGGAATTCCGCCGTGGAATGGGAAATGTTTTCAAAGCCCACATAGGCCCACGGCGCAAGAGCGACGATATTGAATATCGAGGTAAAAACACCGTGATCCGGGGAAAAGGCGGGCTCCATCGAGACCGTGCCGCCGCCGTGGTGTGAAAATACCGCGGCAAAGCAGACGGAAATGCCGATGATCAGAATAAGAGCGCTGACTATCTGCGCAAAGCCCGCAAGCTTGACCTTTCGGCAGAGAAGGCTGCATATCACGAGAGAGCATATCGACAAAAGCACTTCGCCGAAGTAGACCTGATATCCCGCTATGCTGTACATCGCGCCCACCTGGAAGGCGGAGCCGAAAATGTTTCTGGCAATGAGCGGAAGGGCGGTGGCATTGGCCCAAATGATCGCGATATAGGTCAAAATCAGGAACCACGCGCTGAGAAAGCCGTGGTCGTATCCGAAGACGCGCCGCGTATAGCTGAAGGTGCCGCCGCAGCTGTCGTCGGAACAGATCATATAGTGGTAATTGGCGCCTACGAGCAGCATGATCAGCGCGCCGATAAGCAGGCCGATCAGCGAGCCGAGGGGGCCCGCGATGGGCAGAAAGGTAGTGCCGGGCATCACGAATGAGCCCCAGCCGACGCTGCTGCCGAAGGCGAGCGCCCATGCGCCGAGGGGCGTGAGGTATCTTGTTAATTCCTTTTTGTTCATATGTTATCTCTCTTTTCCGGGCGGCGGATCAAAGCTCCGCTTCATAGCGCCTGATGCCCTCCACCGTGCTGCCAAGCAGCTCGCTCAGCGCGGCAAGCTTTTCGGCAGCCTCGCTGTCGGAAAACTGCCTTGAGGCGCCGGGGCGGAATTCATCGGCGAGCTCGGATGCCTGCTCCGACAAGCGGACAAGGCCGAGATTTGCGCCCACGCCCTTTATGGCGTGAGTGCTTTCGAATATGGCGGAAGGATCCATGCTCGAAGCGGCCTGCGCGAGCATGTCGGACAGTCCGCTTCCCGCAAGCTTGAGGATATGGCGGCCTATCAGCTTTTCCGCTTTCATGACGCGAAGCGCCTGATCGTAGCTTCCGTCGATGCTCCGGTAGAGTTCCTGCAATGTCATCGTGAGATCCTCTTTTCTTTTTCGATCATATTTTCAAATTCCCGGGCCGGAAGGGGACGGGAAAAATAGTAGCCCTGAATGATATCGCAGCCTGCCTCGCGAAGGAGCCTGAACTGATTTTCGGTCTCCACGCCCTCGGCTACCACGGGAACGCCCAAATATTTCGCGATATCCAGCACGAGCTTCACAAGACGAAAATCCTTTGCGCTGTGCTCGATGTTTTTTATGAACCTCATATCCATTTTCAGAATATCTATCGGCATGGCCGAGAGCATGTTGAGGGACGAATAGCCGGAGCCGAAATCGTCCATCTCGATCTGGAAGCCTTTTTCGCGAAGGCGGTGGATGGTATCGATCATCTGCTCGGCGTTGTCGGTATAAGCCGACTCGGTCACCTCCAATTTGAGGCATTCGTGCTCCAGACCGTTTTCGGCTATCAGGCGCTCGAATTTTTCTTCAAGCATGGGGTCGAACATATCGGCGCGGGACACGTTCACCGATACGGGGACCGTTACGCCGAAGCGCTCGCGCCACCGTGCCACCTGTTTCGCCGCCTCGCTCCATACGAAATTATCCACTATCTCGATCTGGCCGTTGCCCTCGAACAGGGGGATGAACACGCCGGGAGATATCATGCCGAGCTCGGGATGCTGCCAGCGTATCAAAGCCTCTGCGCTTGCAAGCTTCGGGGGATCGCAGCGGATGTCGTACTTGGGCTGATAATATACCTGCAGTTCCCGCTCCTCGACGGCGCGGCGAAGGTCGTTGATCAGGCGCTGGTCAAGCATTTCGCCTTTGCGCATGTCGTCGTCATAGACCATGAGATGCGTTTTATAATCCCCGCGGACCTTATTGCAGGCGGCCCGGGCACAGTCGAACAGGACCACGGGGTCCGCATCCTCCCAGGGCTTCACGCCCATGCGCAGACGAATGCTGACCCTGGTTGAAATGCCGTCCAGCACGCCCTGAAAACGCTCCAAAAGCTGCTGATAATCGTCCTGATGCCGGCAGAATATGCCGAAACGGTCGCCCTCGACGCGGCTGGCGATACCCTCGGTCTCGGCAAGAAAGGAGAGTATCTCGCGGCCGAGCAGACGCAGTACGTTATTGCCGAATTCCCGGCCGTTAAGAGCGTTTATGGAATGGAATTTTTCGATATTCAAAACAATGGCGTCGGATTGCCATTCGGGATGATAGCGATGTATCCTTTCGGCATATTCAAAGAAAAAGTTGCGGCTGTACAGCCCGGTAAGCTGATCGTGCTCCGCGGCGGAGATGAGCTGTCTGCCGTCGCTGAGCTCGATGATGCGCCCGACGCGCGCGAGGATGACCTCGTGCATATCAAAGGGCTTGGTGATGAAATCCGACGCGCCCATCTGCAGCGCGCGAAGCTCGGCGTCTTTCTGCGCTGTAAGAACGATGACGGGAATGCGATTGTACCTTTCGTCGTTCCGAACGCGCTCAAGCACCTCAAAGCCGTCCATTTCCGGCATGACAAGGTCCAGCAGGATCACGGACAGCCTTTCGCAGTGTTCCGCGATAAGGCGCATGGCCTCTTTCCCGTTGTCGGCATATATCACGTCGTAATCGTCTTCGAGGATCATACCGAGTATATCCCGGTTGATCTCCTGGTCGTCCACTACCAGGACCAGCTGGGTCCGCTCAAGCATTTTGGACTGTATCATCCCGGAAGCCCCCTTTGCCGCTCCGCCTTTTCCGCGGCGGAAATGAATTTCTGAAGCGTGTTTATAAGCAGATCCGAGTCGACCGGCTTGGCAAGATGCGCGTTCATACCCGCTTCGGAGGTGTTTTTGATATCTTCGTCAAGATTGTTGGCCGTGAGCGCGATGATGGGAACGAGCGCGGCGTCGGCCCTGTCTGACTGCCTGATCCTGCGGGCGGCGGTCAGCCCGTCCATCACGGGCATTCGCAGGTCCATGAGCACCGCGGCGTAGCTCCACGGCTCGCTTGACGAGAACTTGTCCACGGCGACCTGTCCGTTTTCGGCGTGGTCGGCCTCCGCGCCTTCCATTTCGAGAAGGTCGATGATGATCTCGGCGTTTATTTCGAGATCTTCCACCACAAGTATCCTTTTGCCCGCCAAAGCGGAGCCGTCCGATTTGTCCGCTGCCGCGCCCGCGGCGTCGAAGTCGACGGGGGGAGGGGCGGACGGCTCGAGAAAAACGGTGACGGTAAAGATACTGCCCTTGCCCTTTTCGCTCTGCACCGAGATTTCGCCGTCCATCTGCGCCGCAATGCGCTTTGCCAGAGAAAGGCCGAGCCCGCTGCCGCCGAAGCGGTCGGTAGAGCTGGAGTCCTCGCGGGTAAGAACATCGAAAATGTGCGGAAGGAACCGCGCGTCTATGCCCACGCCCGTATCGCTTACGGCGAAGCGCAGGGCATCCTTTTCTCCCTTTCGGCCGGCATGCTCTGCGGTGAATGATACCCGCCCGCCGGCGTCGGTGAATTTCACGGCGTTGTCCAGCAGCAACAGCAGCAGGCGCATAAGCTGGGTTTCGTCGCCGGAGTAATATGTACCGTCAAGACCGGCTCTCCCGCTTTCATAGACGAGATCTTTCTCCGCGCAGCGTATCGAGATCATGTCGTTTATATGCTCGATCAGTACCGGCAGAGAAAAAACGGAGTTTTTCAGAGTCATGGATCCCGCGCCGGTATCGTTTATGTCAAGCACGTTGTCGATAAGCTGAAGAAGATGGCGCGCGCTTGCCTGGGATTTTTCTATGCTCTCGCGGGTGCCGGGCGAAAGCGAGGGGTCTTTCAGCGCCATGGCGTTGAGCCCGAGCACCGCGTTCATGGGCGTGCGCATCTCGTGGCTCACGCTGGAGAGCAGCGAGGATTTCAGCCGGCTGTTTTCCTCGGCGGCAGTCAGACTGGCCTTGAGCTGTTCGGTGGCCTGTATCTTTTTGGTGATCCGCTGGAGCACCCAAAAAATAAGGAATACGAAAATGCTGCCTCCGAACAGGATGCCGGATATGATGATATCGGGCTTCCCGAAAATGCCCACGGCGAGGTAACCGAACAGAAACATTACCAGCAGTATGATGGGGATATGGAGGACCCTGAGTTCCTTGCCCCAGTCGGCTTTGCCGCGTATGGCGCGCGCGTAACGGACATAGCTGTAAATGTTGTATACCATCAAAGCACTGCCCAGCGCGATCATGCCGTAAATAATAACGGAGAGTATCATACCGGTGTTTTCCTCATTATAATAATATACGGATGGCGTCCGCGACGGGCGCACATCATCTGCCATTACGGATTTTAGCATACGCATAATACAAAATGCAATACATGTCTGTACGGGGAAGAAACAAACGCCTGCCCGCACGGAGAGAAAGCCGCCCGCACACCGCGCCGCGTATACGCATATAATGATAATGGATAATGGCTGCGTAAGAAAATCAATGAAAAAAATTTCAAACAGGGTATTGACAAACGTTAAAGACTGCTCTATAATAAGCGCAACTTAATAGGAGCAAAGGGCAAAACCGGAGCGATCCGGTGACGCAAAGCTACAGGGGCTCACGAGAGTCAGCCAGCTGCCGGGGCATGGAGCGTTTCCATGCGGCCGGCTTCTTTTATTATATCGATATTTGGCAAAGCCGGAGCGATCCGGTGACGCAAAGCTATAGGGGCTCGCAAGAGCCAGCCAGTTGCCGGGTCGTCTCCGCGAAAGACGGCGCGGCATATTTTATTTACTGTTCGAAGGAAAGGGGGATACGGATGAAACTGAAGCTTTTCGGAAAAAAACGGGAAGACCGCGAAGCGGCGATACTTCAGGCGAGCGCCGCAGACGTTAAAAAAACGGCCGGCAGACAGCTCATCGTTTCATCCTGCCTGACCTTTATGAGCGTGCTTGTCCTGGTGGCGGCCTCGGTGGCTTGGTTCGCCAGCAACCGCACCACGGACTCCAACGGGATGCAGATGCAGATCGAAACGAGCCCGAACCTTATCATAGCGCAGGACGCTGCGGCTATATCGGCCATGACCGCATCGGACGCAAGCTTTTCGACGACGTTTTCGACTGCCGCCCGGACGCTGAACCCCGCCACGCACAATTGGGGGAACTACCCCACGCCGAACGGAAATGGCGGCCCGTCGAGCACTGGCCTGATATATAACCGCAATCCTTCCGCCGTCGACACGGATACCGGTGAAGCAAGGACCGGGAGCACGCTATATTACAACGACGCTTTAAACGACTCGCAAAACGGAAAATACTACTATACGGACTATACGGTATATATCGCCTCCGTGAGCAAGCCGCTGCCCGCCACAGGACTTATCGCTACGCTGAGCTCGCCCAACGCCGCTCTGAACTCTTATGATTACCATAACGCTGCTTCGGTGGATTTCTATTTGGGCAGCGTGAGCCAGTCCAACTACAAGGGAACGCTTAATCTCGCGGGAAAAGGTTTTACCGACAGTTCAAGCGGTCTTGCTTCCCTGGATCTTACCGGGAGCACGACGATCCCGCTGAACACGGCGGCGAGCGACAACTACATAACCGTTATAATGAGATTTTATTTCGACGGAGCATTGGAAAAGGGACCGGGGCAGGCCTATGTTTATTCCAACGGCCTTACGACGGCGGACTTTTCCATGACGGTGACATTTACGGCAGCAGAGGAGTGAGACCGCGAGCGGGTCAGCCCGCAGCTGTAATTTGCAATTGAAGAAAGGGGGCGCGGAGACATGCATATCGGAGTGCGGCCGACACGGGGCGTACTTGCGGCGGTTCTCTGCGTCCTGCTTTTGGTTTCACTGAGCTACGCATGGCTGACGCTGAACAGAAAAGCGGATTCCGAAGGCATACAGATGCAGATGGACGCGCAGAGCATGTCCATCACCAACTACCGCGTATATAAGTACAACAGCGAGACAAACGCGGTGGACGATATCACCAGCGACGAAACGATATATGAGCTGGAGCCGTACGACTCGATATTCACCGAAAGAAACGTAAATACCCCTCTGCTGCTCAGAGTTAAGCTCAAGGGCTTCCCGGCGGAGAGCACGGCGATAGATTTTTCGATAAGCTGCATTGACGGGCACACGAATATGATCGATAGATTCACCTCCAACATAGTCTACGCCAAGTACGCTACCGAGAGCATGATAAACGCCTACGCCGCGGCCAACGGTGAGACCGCCGTTTCGACGAGCTATGCAGGCAATGATCTTGACGGCCTGTACCATACCGCGACGAAGTATTTCGGGACGGTGAACGAAAAAAATCAGTTTGCCCATGCCGCGCCGAGCAGCGGCGAATATAATTACAATTACGCCGGCGAGAAAACAATGAGTCTGGACTGCTCCCTGTCGCTGACGGCGGCTGAAAAGACCGCGCGGGAAACGGTGGTATATCTCATAATCGATTATGAGCCGGACCTGATAGAGGCGCAGCATATAACCCACTTCAGCGATATCCAGCTGCAGCTGGGAAGCGCCATAAAGTTCGCAAACGATATCAAGCTTATATCGTTCTCTTACAGGCTCAACTGACGGAGAACATACGATACGAAAACGAAAGGAGGGAGCGTTATGACGAAAAGCAGGAAAATGATAAGTACCGCGCTGAGCGCGGTGCTGCTTTGCGCTCTGGCGCTCTCTTTCATAACCTCTTACGCGTGGCTTTCCGGCGGCAATCAGATAGAGCCGCTGATCGACTCCAGCGTTATAACCCAGTATTTTGAAAGCGGCAGAGGGACCGCGGAAGATCCTTTCATCATTCACACGCCCAGGCATATGTACAACTTTGCCTGGCTGCAGTACATGGGGCAGTTCAACGAGCCTGATCCCGATAATCCCGGCACGCTGAGGCAGTATTATTTCGAGCTGTGCGACGGTACCAACGAATATGCGCACGATCACAACGACAGCGGCCTTGAAAACGGCGTGCTCGATATGACCGGCTGGACCCTGCCGCCGGTAGGCACGCCGAAATATCCCTTTGTCGGTCATTTGGAGGGCCATGGGCTCACGATAGCCAATCTGACCGTTTCCGGCAATTACGACGATCTGACCAACGTGGCCGACGATGAAGCCGACTTCGTGCAGCATTCCTTCGCGGGCGGCAACAACGGCTGCGATATCGTCGGCCTTTTCGGCGTTGTCGGTTACATGGGCCTGGATACCGACTCCGACGACGACGGGCAGCCCGACGCGGCCTGCAGCGTGACGGTGAACGGAAACAGCTATACCTATTCCTCGGCAATAAACTCCATATCGAACATATACATAGAAGATATCACCGTGACCACAAGCACGGGCAGCGTTCTTGCCGGCCTCGCCGCCGGATACGTGAACGGGACGCTGTCAGGCGTAGCCGTGGTCAGCGGCACGGTAACGACCTCCGGCTCCGCCTCCGCGCTGAGCGGCGGCCCGACCGTCAGCATTTCCGACTATACGATAGTAGGCTACTGCACCGACGAGTATAAGGACACTCAGCCCGTCGTAACCGTGGAGAGCGACGAGCCGCAGGTGGAGATCGCCAGACGCAGCGCCCAGGATGACGGCAACGCCTGGGGCGGATCTATCGATATGAAGAGCTTGCATGACCGAATGAAGACGATATACGGTGCTGCGAGTAGTAATAGTCAGCAGAATCCGACTAGGACTTACAATACCTCCGAGATAGACGATATAGACGAAACCAACGGCGGAGTAAAGACACTTCGCAGCAGCACGACGGCAACGGCGAAT
>JAGDDB010000227.1 GCA_017958265.1 Oscillospiraceae bacterium
CGGACTGGCACGGGCAGGAAGAAGCATGGCGCTGGTCGGGGGAAAGATCGTCGGTACAGGTCGTTCCCGGAGCGGAGGACACGCAGATGTCCGTCCGCTATTGGACGCATCCCGGCGCCCGGGACACGAGCATATATCTTAACGGCAAGCGCATAGGCGTCCTTCCGCACCACGAAGAAGGAGACGAAAGCGCAGTATCGCTGCCGCTGCCGGCCGCGTACCGCAACGAAAGCGGCGCGGATATTATCACCTTCGTACCGGAGGGAGCGACGTAGTAAAAGGAATACTACGGCAGCGGCGAGGATGATGAGCGGATACTCGGCATAGCGGTATCCGAGATCGTGTTTGCGCCTGCCGACTGAGGAAAGGTCACAATAATAAAATAACCGCGGTCGGGCTGATCGCCCGACCGCGGCTTTTATTTGCATGATATGCTGTCCGTGTTATTTTCCGTGTTTTTCTTCAATGCCGTCCAGAACGCCCCTCATATACGGCTTGATCAGCGTTTCCGCACTCAGTCCGTATTTGTCGGCGATCATGCGGATCAGATCCAAAGGCAGCTCAATATACTTTACATCCGCGTGTTTTCCCATGTATCTTCCGAGACCGAACATTTCGATATTGATTTCCACCGGGTCTGCGTCCTCGGGCCAAAGCCCGGCTTCCGTTTTTTTCAGGCGGAGCGTGGTCAGCCCGTTATACAGCCGGCGTATCAGCAGAGAGATGCCCAGAGCGAGCCCGGTAACGATCAGCGCAGACACCGCGGCGGGCAGGTACTCCGTCATGTGATACATATCCTCCCAGCCGCCGTTTGCCTTGCCTATGACGACCACTTCACAGAAGTATATGGCTTCATACAGCAGGGCGGGGATCGCTGCAAAGAGAGCGTTTTTAAGGGTGAAGCGGAAGCCCGACTCCACCAGGAAAAACGAAACGATCACCATGATCGGGCAGAGGATATGCAGGTACAGATTATATCCCCCGAAAGCGGCCTCGGGATCGACCCAGCTCATTATCCCCAGGGAAAACACCATTGTGAGCGTGGTGCAGACCATTCCGCAGTAATGGAACATGGCGACCCATTTCGGCTGAGAATAGTGTTTTTTGCGGATCCCTTCAACCGCGAACGGAATGAGAAAGAACGCGCTTAATGCCGTCAGAAGGTTTGAATTGGTAGTGAACCATCGGAAAAGCTCGCCCACCGGGCGTCCGATCCCGGCATAATACACCATGCCTCCGGCAATGGCGTACAGCGAGAAGGAAACCGTGACGATACCGGCGAGCAAAGCCAAACGGCTGCGCCATTTGCTGAGAGCGATGATATACCCGCGGCCGGCTGAGGGCTTTGGCCTGTTATCATAAACACTCATTTTCCCGACCCCGTATGCTGCAAAGTATATTCCGGCTGCTCGGTCAGCTCTGCCACATAAGCGGCGATATTCCGGGCGTTGTCAAGGCAGCGGAAGGAACGCTGCGCGGAACGGATCTCTCTGAGGCGCAGGGCGTCGCTGCCCAGCAGGAAGCTGATTATCTGCGGGATATCGTCGGGCGACCGGCATACTACGCCGAGGTCGTGATCCTTTATCAGCCGCGGGTTGTCCTTTTCCTGCTCCGGCATGGGCCCGATCACGACGAGCGGGATATTCAGCGTAACGGCTTCAAACAGGGTGTTCGGACTGCCCCGTGTAATGAGCAGATCGCTGTGCAGCATTTCCCTCTCTATATCGGGCACGAAGCCGAGTACGGTCAAACGTTCGCCGTATTTCGTCCCAAGGCTTTTCCGAAGCCGGTCGCGCAGCTTTGAGTTGCGCCCGCAGATGATCGTAAGTACGGAGTTTGTTTTTTCGAGAATGTTTTCGGCATACGCTCTGAGGTTGCAGCAGCCCTCGCCTCCGCTCATCAGCAGGCAGCGCAGGGGCCGGGATGCGTCGTATTCCTCGGCGTCGGCCTGAGCCGCCGCACGGGAAAAGCGGCTGCGTACCGGAAAGCCCAAGATCTTCAGCCTCTCTGCGGGCATTCCCTGACGCACGCTGGAATCGTATGCCTCGCGGGTGGAACAGATCGTCATGCAGGCCTTGGGGTTGCACCAGGTACTGTGGATATCCACGGGATCCGCCTGCACCACCACGACCGGTATGTTCAGACCGTGCGCTTCCAGCATTCTGGTAAGCACGGTATTGAAAAGCGAATGAACGGTGAGGATCAGGTCCGGGTGATAAACGCGTATGCATTCCATGAACCGGCGGCTGCACAGACGTTCGGACAGCGCAAATCTCGGCGGATGAACCATCGTGATCCGCCACGCGGTATTAAAAACGACCATGGCATGCCGCGTAAGGAAACCGTACATCCTTGAGGCCCGCACGCCTGTTTTGCCCATCAGCTCAAAACCGTCAATGACCTGCACCTCCACATCGGGCATCCCGGAAAACTGCTCCGTCAGAGAATCCGAGATCGATTTGTGTCCTGCACCCGTATAGACGGAGGTGACAAGCAATATCTTTTTCATCATTGATCAAACTCCGGATAGTTGTTTGTTATGCTCACCAATTCTCTGTCAAAGACCGCTCTTTGCATCGCTTCCTCGCCGTGAGCGCGCCGAAGCCGTTGTTCACCGCGCCGCCGTCGCAGAGGATGTCGGAGCCTATGAGGTATCTCGCCCTTTCGTCGGCCAGCGCCGTGATGACGTAGGCCAGCTCCTCGGGATCGGCGCCGCGTCTATGACCGGTATAGCTCAGCATATTTTCGCTTTCTTTGCTTTTCTCGAGCTCCGTCATGGGCGTTTTGACAAAGCCGGGGCTTACGGAGAATACCCGTATGCCCTTGAGCGCCATATATTTGAACGCGCATCGTTCGGAGTACCGGCGGGCAAAATCCTTGGAGATCATGTAAGCGATCTGACAGTCGATCCGGTCTTTTCCGACGAGCCTTGCCTTTCTTGCGGCCTTTGCCGCGAAGGCGTCCTCGTCGGCGAGGGCCAGCCTGTAGGCGGATCTCCGGAGAAGCAGGATCCTCGGGAGCATGTATCCGGAATCGGAAGCAATATCGACGATGCAGCCGCCGCGCATTACCTTGAAAAACTCCTGATTTACGTGGAGAGTACCGAGCGCGTTTATGCGTATGATCGTTTCCCGGTCCGCCATGGAGCCGGAAACGCCGGCGCAGTGGATGACCCTGTCAACATCGCCGAGAGAGGAAGCGTACAGGGCAAGAGCCCGAACGTCTTCCCTCTTTGATACATCACATACGGCGGTAAGAATACGGCAGCCCTCCGCGTTCAGCTCAAGAGCGGTGCGCTCCAGCTTCTGCGGGGTCCTTCCGGCAATGATAACGGGTCCATCCTTCGGCAGCATGGCCGCGACGGCTTTTCCTATGCCCGAACCGCCGCCCGTGACGACATTGACTTTCATTTCTTCATCCTTTTTGAAGATCAACGGGAACGGCCTGCTCCCTGCGGAGCCGATAAGAGCCGTGCCCGCCGATCTGTCGGCGCCTTTCTCAGCCGTTGGCCATGGAGCAGAGCTCCCGCAGCATCATGGGCAGCTCGGAGGCCATGTTTTCGTCGGTGAACTGACAGGTGCCCACGGCCTTGTGGCCGCCGCCGTTATATTTGAGCATAAGCTTGCCGACGTCCACGTCGGAAGTGCGGTTGAGTATGCTGTAGCCGACGGCGGCGGAACAGCCTTTTCCGCCCTTGCCGCTGACGATCCATACGGAAATGTTCTGCTCGGGATACATGCTGTAAATCATGAAGCGGTTGCCGGTGTAGATCGGATCTACCCCGCGCAGATCGGATATGATGACATTGCCCTCGGTCCTGGTGTGAGCGAGGACCATTTCCTTGAATTTGCCGGTCTGCTCGTTGTAGACGTCTATCCGCTCGGTGATGTCGGGCATGGCGAGGATCTCGGCGGTAGTCATGGTCTGGCAGGCTACGAGGAGCTTTTCCATGAGCTGATAATTGGATATGGTGAAATTGCGCCAGCGGCCCAGACCGGTGCGGGGATCCATGAGAAAGCCGATAAGTATCCAGCCCTGCGGATTCTGCACGTCATCAATGGTAAGATCGCCGGAATCCACCTTGTCGACGGCGACCATGAGATCGTCAAACTGCGGGAAACGCTGTTTGCCTCCGTAATAGTCGTATATGATGCGCGCGCAGGAGGGCGCGACACGGCTTTCACCCTTGTACTTGCCCTGCAGATCAAGCCGCTCATGCTCGCTGGAATGATGGTCGAACCACAGCCCGCAGCCCGGCACAAAGGGGACGTTGGCCAGACAGTCGTTTTCCGTGACCTCTACAAGCCCGTCCTGAAGATCTTTGGGATGGGCAAACTTCCAGCTGTCTATAATGCCCGCCTCAAGCAGCAGTGCGCCGCAGGCAAGTCCGTCAAAATCGGAACGCGTTATAAGTCTCATCGTATCATTTCCTTTCGCGCAGAAGTTTTAAGATATCATACGATCATTTTACTATTACCGCGTAAAAAAGTAAATCGCTTTTCAAACAAGAACTGTAAAAAGACCGCGTACTGTGATATCATTTCGGAAAGCCATTAAAAGGAAAGAGTGAATATGAAGATCTATCTTCTCGAACCCGGGCTGCGCAATTATGCCGCCGCGCTCGCCGATATCGGAGCCGATATCGGCTATACCGATCCGGAAGAGTGCGGCGCGCTGCTGCTGCAGGGCGGAGGGGACGTATGTCCTCAGCTCTACGGCAGGGAAAACCGCGGCTCTGTCTTTACCGACCCCGAGCGCGACAGACGCGAGAGCGAGGCGATAGACGCGTTTTTGAGTACGGGCCGGCCCATACTCGGCATATGCCGCGGAATGCAGATGCTGAACGTATTTTTCGGCGGTACCCTGCATCAGGATATACCGGGCCACGGCCTCGTGAACGGCGCGGACAGCCTGCATTACACGCGCACGGACGATCCTTTTCTCATGTCGGTATATGCCGAACGCTTCATCGTGAACAGCGCCCATCATCAGGCGGTTGATCGGCTAGGGAAGGGCTTAAGAGCCGTTCAATGGGCCGACGACGGTACGGTGGAGGCCATGCGCCACGATACCCTGCCCGTTTTCGCCGTGCAGTGGCATCCGGAGAGGATGCGCGCGCCCGAGGACGGAAGGAAGCTGCTGAAAAGCTGGATCGAGGCGATGGAAGAAAACCACAGGCGAAGGGAGGAAGGATAAAATGGCCTTTGAAATACTGCGGGGGAAAATAGCTCATGCCGCGGCGGACGCAGTGATATGCCCCACAGGGAGCCGTGCCGAGAGCGAGGTGCTTTCGGCGGCGGGACGGGGCCTTCGCCGTGACAGGGAAAGTCGGGGGCATCCGGATCCGGGAACGGCTTTGGCGATCAAGGCGCGTCTGCCGAAGACAAAATACGTGGTGTTTGCCGCCATGCCCGGGGAAGACGGGTCATCCATAGAAGAACGCAGGCAGACGTATATTTCCGCGC
>JAGDDB010000228.1 GCA_017958265.1 Oscillospiraceae bacterium
GCTGAACGCCGTGATCGGATTGGGCAGGCGCTACGCCGGGCTGGCGGAGGAGAAAGCGGCGGCGGAGCCGGACGAAGTCCGCAGGGAACAGCTGCTGGAGATCGCCCGTATCTGCCGTTATGTGCCGGAGAATCCGCCCCGCACATTCCAGGAAGCCCTGCAGCTTATGAGCCTCTGCGGGGTGGCCAAGGTAGCGGAGCACCCCATGCACGGCAACCCCCATTGGGGCCGCGCCGATCAATATCTCTATCCGTTTTTCAAGCGCGACATTGACGGCGGCGTTTTGTCCGCGGTGCAGGCGGGCGAGCTTTTGGCCGATCTAATAGGCCGCTGGGGCACACAGTGCTTTGTGCAGCCCCGCAGTCAAAAGCTCTCTCATCAAATCAATTTCTGCATCAACAACATCATGGTCGGCGGCGTGGATAAGCAGGGGCGCGACGCGAGCAACGAGCTGAGCTATCTCATCCTGCACATGGTCGGTCTTCTGAAGATATCTTCCCCCACGGTCGGGCTGAAATGGAGCCGCGTCACTCCGGACTGGCTGATGAAAAAGGCGATCCGCACCAATCTGGAAACGCGCGGCGGCATCCCTCTTTTTGAAAATGACGACGCCGTCGTTGCCCATTACGTCAGCGACGGCATCCCCTACGGCGACGCCGTGGAATGGGCGGGGCTCGGCTGTGTATATCCCTGCATCCCCACAAAAGCGGAGCATACCGGCGCCCACGGGCTCGGAGCCTTCAACGTGGCCGGCTGCCTGCATCTTGCCCTGCACAACGGCATCGATATCAACGGCAGACAGACCGGACTGCCCACGGGAGACCCGCGTTCCTTCGACAGCTTTGAAAAGCTGTACGACGCCTTTTTGCGTCAGCACCGCCATATAAGCCACGGCAGCTTCCGCCTGGGAAATATCGCCCGACGCATCGAAAAGGATTATATCCGCCTTCCGTTTATCTCCGCGCTGGGGCTGCAGTACTGCATGGACGCCGGGCGCGATACGGTCGACGCGGACCCCGAGCACACCCTGCAGGGCATAGGCGACCGCGGCATAATCGACGCCGCCGATGCGCTCTATGCCGTGAAATATCTGGTATTCGACGAGAAAAAACTCACCATGGACGAACTCATGGACGCGCTGGACGGCAACTTTTCCGGCGAGCGCGGCGAGGAAATACGTCAGCTGTGCCTTGCCGCTCCGAAATTCGGCAATGATCTCGAGGGGCCCGATATGATGGCAAGGCGCGTCAGCGACGACAGCGCAGCCATAATCAAAAGCTACGACAATTCTCCCTTTCCTCCCATCATGATCGCGCGCGAGGGGCTGGCGTGGCATTATCTCGGCGGACTCGGCGTAGGCGCGCTGCCCAGCGGACGCAAGGCGCTCGAGCCGCTGTGCGACGGCTCCATATCGCCGATGCGCGGAGCCGACAAAAACGGTCCCACGGCCGTGCTGCGAAGCGCGCTCACCGCCCGCTTCAAGGACTCCTACGCGCAGGTGCTCAATCAGAAATTCAACGCCTCCCTGCTGCGCGGCGAGGAAGGCATCGAAAAGCTCTGCGCCTATACCAAGGCTTTCATGTCCGCGGGCGGGACACATATACAGTACAATATCCTTGACAGCGACGATCTTAAAGACGCCAAGGTCCGCCCCGAAGACCACGGCGATCTTATTGTCCGCATCGGCGGCTTCAGCGCCTATTTTGTCCAGCTTTCCGGCGAAATACAGGACGACGTCATATTCCGCAGCGAGCTGTCGATCTGACTCCCCGGCAGCACGCGAAAAAAAACGGCAGGCCGTGATCTCCTTTCACGGCTTGCCGTTTCTGCACGCGCGATAATGTTTCGCGTTTTTTTCCATTTTGCGAAACAGGGTCTTTATATCCTTTGGCCTTCTATCTCCCAAACGACCGTTACGGTATCGCTTGCCTCGATATCGTCCGGCTCGATGTCCATATCATAGCTGCCCGCGGCATCGGCGCTTTTTGCCGCCATGAGCATCCTGTTCATCGGCCTTACCTCAAGATCGACCCTGCCCCATGAGTAGTCGATACTCCGTATCTCTTTCAGCGTTACGCCCGCCGCCTTTGTCAGCACGGCGGCCTTTTCCCTGGCGTCGGCGACCGCTTTTCCCAAAAGCTCGTTCTTGGCCGCTTCGGGGTCCTTTACGGTATAGCTCAGGCTGAATTCCGGCTTTGCCGGGCAGTTCGCGAGCGCGTAGAGTATCCTGCCGAGGCGGTCGTTGTCCGAGTCAAATTCCACCTTCATCTGATGCCGATATCTGTATCCGCCGAAGCGCTGTTTGTATACGCCCTCTTCATTAGCGCCTTCATACTCCGTATCAACGTTGAAGTTCAGCGTTTTCAGCTCGGAGCGTTCAAATCCGAATTCGGCCAGCAGGTCTTTCAGCAGCTCCGTATCCCGCGCCGAGCTGCTCAGGGCCTCAGCGTATTCCGGGCTTGTCCCCCCAAGGGTAAGGGATATCCTCGTCAAATCGGGTCTTATTCTGATCAGCCCGTTCCCCGTTACGGTTATCGTCCTCATTTGTGCCTCCTTTCCGGCAGCCGATCGCTTTTCATCTCTTTTTCCCGGCCCTTGCCCTGTCGAAACGGTCAAGCACCGCAAGCATCTCCTCGGTGAGCCGGGACCTGCATTTCTCTTTGAGCTCTTCGGGCACGCCGTAAAATGCCTCCGCCATGCTGCCGGCGATACATGTAAGGGTATCACAGTCGCCGCCCAGGGACACCGCGGTGCGTATCACGTCCTCGAAGTCATTGCCCTCAAGAAACGCCGTGATCGCCTCCGGCACGGTTTCCTGACAGCTTTCCACATGGCGGTAGCCGGGCCGTATCTCATCGCAGGTCCGGGACAGATCGTAGCCGAACCGGCGGACGATATGATCCCTTATCTCTTCCTTGCCGCTGCCCGTCCTTGCCATGAAGATCGCGCTCGCGGTCGCCTCCGCGCCTTTTATTCCTTCCGCGTGACTGTGAGTGACCGCCGCGGTCAGCGCAGCCATTTGCCGCGTTTTTTCCAAAGTATCGTAAAGCCAGCCCGCCGCCGACACTCTCATGGCCGACCCGTTCCCATAGCTGCCGTAAGGCTCCGGATACTCCGACGCGAGCCATCTGATAAACCGCGCTCCGTATCCCGCGTAAGGATATTTCCGCCCCCACTTCTGCATGGATACGACCGTTTCCTGCCTGACCGAGAGCCCGGGATCCTCCGCGCAGTTCAGGAGCGCCTCCGCCACGGCTACGGTCATCACCGTATCGTCGGTGAAAACGCTTTTGTCGGTGAACAGCGGAAAATTCTTTGTCTTTCCGCCCATGTCAAACTCATACGGCGCGCCTATCATATCCCC
>JAGDDB010000021.1 GCA_017958265.1 Oscillospiraceae bacterium
CTTGGCCTTTGCGTGCTCCATCGTCCCGGGGACCGCCCCGAAGCTCTTGTCCGCCGAGGCGCTGCCGAACATGTCGCTGCCCGCCGCTCCGAGGTTGTGCCACCAGGCCATTGCAAAGGGCAGATGCTCCTTCATCTTCTTGCCGAGTACCTTTTTTTCCGGATCCCAGTAACGGAATTTGATCTCTCCCACACCGTCAAAGTAAGCCATGATTTCTTATTACCTCCCGTTTATCGCATTCAGCTGCCGCCGTTTCGAATTTATACTCTCCCGCCTCCAGCCGCTCAACGCGGCCGTCGGGCAGGTGAAGCTCCGCTTTGCAGTTAAAAGGCACGCTCAGTTCTATCACGACGCGTCCTTCCTCCGAGCGCCATGCGCTTTTGTATTTTCCCGCCGCCGTGTCCAGCTCGCACCGGGCCCATTTTATCGTTCCCGTGGGATCGGGCTGCGGGGCGATCAGCGCCCCGGCGAAGCCGGGCGCGTCCTCCACCGGGTTTATCCCGCACATGCGGCGGTACATCCACTCGACTATCGAGCCGTAAGCGTAGTGGTTCAGCGAATTCATCTGCGTGGGCGTGATGTGTCCGTCCGGCATGACGGAATCCCATCTCTCCCATATCGTCGTGGCGCCCATCCTGACCTGATACAGCCATGAGGGACAGTCCTCCCGCAGCAGCAGTTCGTAGGCCTCCCGCGGAGGCAGCGTCATGCACAGCCACGGCGTTCCTATAAAGCCGGTGGTAAGATGATCTCCGTCCCGCCACAGCCGTTCTTTGAGCTCTCCGAGCGTTTTTTCCGGATCCGGGCTCAGGCCCATATACAGCGCCAGCACCAGCGCGGTCTGGGTGTTTACGGCAAGTCTCCCCGAGGGCGTGAAATATTCCCGTCTCAGTCCGGCGAGAGTCTTTTCGGCGATAAGCGCGTACTTCTCCGCGTCGCCTTTCCTGCCCAGCCTTTCCATGGCCTCGGACGTTATCCGGGCGGTATGATAATGATACGCGGCGCACAGATAGCCTATATCCGTCGCTCCTACCCGCGCCTGCGGACGGCGGGGATTATCCAGCGCGACCCAGTCCCCGAAATGCAGGGTATCCCCCGCCCAGTCCTTTTGATCGCTGACCCAGTCCACCCACGCGGCCATGGCGTCGGCCTGTCTTTCCAATATGCTTATGTCGCCGTAATGCAGATACAGGTTCCAGGGTATTATCACCGCCGCGTCCGCCCAGGCCACCGCCCCGCCCTCCGGCTGCGACCGGCGGCCTTTGGCGTCCGGCACCACGTGGGGCACTCTGCCGCCGTTCTTGCGCTGCTCATACCACATGTCCGCAAGGTATTTCACGAAAAACGCCCGGCAGTCCATATTGAAGCAGGCCGTGCCGCTGAATACCTGCGCGTCTCCCGTCCAGCCGAGGCGTTCGTCGCGCTGGGGACAGTCGGTGGGCACGTCGAGAAAATTGCTTTTCTGGCTCCACAGGGCGTTTTCGAACAGTCGGTTTATCCTCTCGTCCGAGGTCTCTATGTATCCCGTGCGCTCCAGATCGGAATAGATCACACAGCCGGAAAAATCCTCCCTGCGAGGATCGTCGAAGCCCTCCAGCTTCACATAGCGAAAGCCGTAATACGTGAACATGGGCTCGGCTGCGGCCTCGGTCCCGTCGGAAATATAGTGATACTCCGCCTTCGCGCTGCGGAGATTATCCCTGTAAAAACAGCCGTCCTGCAATATCTCGCCGTAATACAGGCTCAGCCTGCGTCCCTTAGGTCCCTTTGCGCGGAAGCTGACCCAGCCCGTCATGTTCTGCCCCATGTCGAGCACCGTCTCTCCCGCGGGCGTGGTGATCAAAGCCGCCGGAGCGAGCCGCTGCTTTATCTTTACCGGCGGGCTCAGCCTCGCTTTCAGCGGGCCGACGGGCGGGGTATAAGTCCTCACGCCGCGCTCTTCGCCGCCGGTCTCGTTTGCGTCGAAGATCTCCCCGTCGTATATGCTGCTCTCTTTAAGGCCCGAAGGGCGCCACCGCCAGTCTTCGCCGCTGCGAAAAACGCGCTCTTCGCCGTTTTTCAGGGCGACATGAGCCTGACATATGCAGGTATATACGGGGCAGTAATTGTATTCGTCGGCCTTTGCCCGGGCAAAGCGGCCCTTGGCTATGCCGTTGCCGAGCCATATCTCGATACGGTTTTCGCCCTTTTTCAGCAGCGCCGTCACATCGTAGGTCTGGTACTGCACCCAGCTGTCGTAGCCGTTGAGATCCGGCGCGAACAGCTCGTCCGAGGCGGGCGCGCCGTTGACCGCGAGGCGGTACAGTCCGAGCCCCGAGGCATATATCCTCGCTCTTTCCGGCTCTCCGTCAAGCGTCAGCGTGCCGCACATCACCGGGAGCACGTCGTCGATATCGGGGCATATCCACTGCGCGGTCCATTCTTCTTCCCCGAGAGCCGTTTCGAAAAAGCTCCATTCGCTTACGCCTCTCTCGCCGTTGTCGCCCGCGACCGATACGCGCCAGTCATAGCGCGTGCGCGGCGAAAGCCCGAGCTCGGGTCGAAAGCCGAGGGAGCTTATGTCCGCTCTTTCTCCGCTGTCGTATATTATCGTTCCTTCCCGGGCTATCTCCACACGGGCGGAAAGCTGTCTGCGCGCGGCGGTATCTTCGACGGTCCACGAAAGCGAGGGACGGCCGAGGTCAAAGCCCAAAGGGCAGTTTATTCCGTTCGTACGCAAATTCATGATTCTCATACACAAAGTATAGCACAATACCACGGCGTGTGCTATACTGTATACATCATAATTCAATGTTTTACGGAGTTTTTTATGTACGATAAGATCGGAGCCTGGGGCGACATGGGCGACGGGAGCTACCGCAATCCCGTGCTCTTCGCCGACTATTCCGACCCCGACTGCATACGCGTAGGGGACGATTATTGGCTCATATGCTCCGAGTTCAACTTCATGGGCATGCCCGTGCTGCATTCCCGCGATCTTGTCAACTGGGAGCTCGTCAACCGCGTTTACACCCGTCTGGAGGGGTATGACCGTATAGAACGTTACGGAGAGGGCTCATGGGCGCCGGCCCTGCGCTTTCACGACGGCGTATTCTATATTTTCTTCTGTACTCCGAAGGACGGGCTTTTCATGTCCCGTGCCGAAGATCCGCGCGGCAAATGGAGCGAGCCGCTGTGCGTCAGCCCCACTCCCGGCTGGGAAGATCCCTGCCCCGTATGGGACGACGACGGCAGCGCCTGGCTCGGCCGCTCCCGCGTAGGCGCCGGGGCGATAATCCTGCACCGCATGTCTCCAGACTGCACCCGTCTGCTGGACGAAGGCAGGATAATTTACGAAGGCCCCGTGGCCGAGGGCACGAAATTTTACAGGCACGAGGGCATGTATTACCTCGTCATACCCGAGGAGGGCGTGCCGACCGGCTGCGAGACCGCGCTGAGAAGCCGCAATATCCTCGGGCCCTACGAAAGGCGCGTGGTGCTCCGTCAGGGCGACAGCTGGGTAAACGGCCCTCATCAGGGCGCGCTGGTCGATACTCCGGACGGGGAGCTGTGGTTCCTGCATTTTTCCTCCACCGGCGCCGCGGGCCGCGTGGTGCATCTGC
>JAGDDB010000229.1 GCA_017958265.1 Oscillospiraceae bacterium
GAAATACGTCAGGGAAGAAAATATCATAGAGATAAACGAGAGACCCTACACCACCACGGTGGAGGCGATCATAGACAAGGTGGCCGAGCTCGTAAAGCAGGGAAAGCTGAAAGAGATATCGGACATGCGCGACGAGACCGATCTCAACGGCCTTAAGCTGGCAATAGACCTGAAAAGAGGCGCGGACCCCGACAGGGTCATGCAGAAGCTTTTCCGCACAACGCCGCTGATGGACGCTTTTCCCTGCAATTTCAACATCCTTATTTCGGGCATGCCGAAGGTGATGGGCGTGCGCGAGATATTGGACGAGTGGACGGCGTGGAGAGTGGAGTCGGTACGGCGCAGGACCTTTTTCGAGCTGACGAAGAAAAAGGAAAGACTGCATCTGCTCAAGGGCCTGAAAAAAATACTGCTCGATATAGACAAAGCCATAAGCATAATCCGGAATACCGAGGCCGAGGCCGAGGTCGTTCCCAATCTCATGATAGGCTTCGGAATAGACGAGACGCAGGCCGAGTACGTTGCGGAGATAAAGCTGCGCAACATCAACCGCGAATACATCCTCAAACAGCTCGACGAAACCGAAAGACTTGAACAGGATATCAAGGAGCTTGAGGAAACGGTCAACAGCAAAAGCAAAATCAAAAAGCTGATCGTCAATGAGCTTGAAGCGATCATCAAAAAATACGGACAGCCGCGCAGGACAAAGATAATCTATGAAAACGAGCTTGACGAGACCGAGGAAGAGGAGCTTGAAGAGGATTATCCGGTCACGGTGTTTGTCTCGCGCCACGGATATCTGAAAAAGATCACCCCGCAGTCGCTGAGGATGAGCGGAGAGCAAAAATATAAAGAGGACGACGGGCCGCTTGACAGCTTCGAGGCTTCAAACCGCACCGAACTGATGGTGTTTACGGACAAATGTCAGGTATATAAAACGAAGCTGAGTGAATTTGAGGACGGAAAAGCGTCGGCGCTGGGCACGTATCTGCCCTCAAAGCTCGGCATGGATGAGAACGAAAACGCGGTATTTACCTTTGCTCCCGGGGATTACTCCAAGAGCGTACTGTTTTTCTACGAAAACGGAAAGGCCGCCCGCGTGCCTCTGAGCTCATACGTTACCAAAAGCAACCGCCGCAAGCTGACGAACGCTTACAGCGATAAAGCGCCGCTGAAGTCGATCCTGGTCTTTGAAAAGGAACGCGACGTGGCGGTGTTCTCCACCGAGGGACGTGCCCTTATAATAAATACCTCCCAGCTGTCCGAAAAAACGGCGAGGGACAGCCAGGGCGTGAACGTGATGACGCTCAAGAGCAGATACGTGCTGAAGGAGGCGCGCTTCCTTGAAAACAGCACGATAAAAAACAAATCGAGATATACTGCCAGAAACATTCCTGCGGCGGGAGCCGTGCTGAAGCCGGAGGACGCCGGCAGCGAACAGATGAGCATGCTCTGAGCCGCTTGAGGGCAGAAGAAAAAAATAAGGCCGTGCGAGGTTTTCCGCGCACGGCCTTTGACTGTATTTCGGGCGCGTGAAAGCTCGTGGGGGCCTGCCGCGTCACGGGAGGGTTTCCCGGCGGTGAAAAAAGCCGAATATCCGCCGCCCGCGGGCAGAACTTTTCGGAGACTTTTTTTCCGGGATGACCGTACATGTATTGATGAAAGGGATCAAAAATGATATAATCATTAAATTAAAATCTGACCGTATAACGGCGCGCGAAAGCGCCGGACGCGTCATTGAAGACGGGACCTGTGATGAGCCGACGGAAAAGAAGGGCTCCTTTGCCGAACCGGTCAGCCGCCGGCAGATCGGCACGGCAAAAGACGGAACGATAAAATGAAAAGAAAAACCGTTTTTGAATCGCTTGCGGAAGATTACCCGTTGATCTGCCTGGACCCGGATACGGACACCCGGGAGACATACAGGCGCGTCGTCCTGCGCGGCGAGGAACCGGAGAATAAGAGCCTCGGCCACTATCGCGGCGACCGGCTTGACAGGGATGAGACGGCCGATACTCCCGCCGGACCGGTGCGGGTGATCACTTTGGGAGACCGGCATGATTTCGAGCTCGGTCTGCGCGGACTTATGGCCGCAAGATCGGGGCCGACGGCGCCGATACCGAAAAGCCAGGGCGCAGCCATGGTGACGGTTTTCAACTGGAAGCGCATCAACGCGCATCTGGCACGTTTCCCGCAGGAAGAGCGCGCCGATGAGTTCAAGCGCTTCACCGCGGTAAAGGCCAACTTTACGGACATGCTGGTCGTTCTCTCGCGCGGGCCGTACAGCGGAGCGGGCGCGGCGGAGATCGGCCTGAACGAAGA
>JAGDDB010000230.1 GCA_017958265.1 Oscillospiraceae bacterium
GCGCGAGCAGCGCCTCGCCGTAAGACCGCACGTCGGAAACGTCCTTGTTCATCTTCCAGTTTCCGGCAATTATCGTTTTTCTGTACCGTCTGTTCATGTGCTCACCGGTCCTCCAAACAGGCTATGCCCGGCAGCTCCTTTCCCTCCATGAATTCAAGGGAAGCGCCTCCGCCGGTGGAAATATGGGTCATGCGTCCGGCAAGACCCAGCTTCTGCACGGCTGCCACGCTGTCGCCGCCGCCTATCACTGTCGTGCCCTTGCAGCGCGCCATGGCCTTGGCGACGGCCTCGGTCCCGGCGGCGAACGCGGGCTGCTCGAACACGCCCATGGGTCCGTTCCATATCACGGTGCCCGAGCGCTCGATCTCTTCGGCGAAAAGCCTGCGTGTTTCTTCGCCTATATCCAGTCCCATCATATCCTCGGGGATGCGGTCGGCCGGGCAGGGCACGCCCTCGGCGGAGTCAACGGAGGGGGCCGCGACGGCGTCCGTGGGCAGCAGGAGCTTCACTCCGTTTTTCTTTGCTTTTTCCAGCATGGAGGAAACGTAATCGAGCTTCTCCGCGTCAAGCAGGGATCTTCCTATATTGCCGCCCATGGCTTTGATGAAGGTGAAGGCCATGCCGCCGCCTATCAGCAGGACGTCGGCCCTATCGAGCAGATTGTCTATCACGGCGAGCTTGTCGGCCACCTTGGCGCCGCCGAGCACCGCCGTCATGGGGCGGGAGGGGTTTTCAAGAGCTCCGCCTATGGCGCTGAGTTCCTTTTCGATGAGGAAGCCGCAGCAGGACGGGAGAAAGGCCGCGACTCCGGCAGTGGATGCGTGGGCCCTGTGCACGGTCCCGAAAGCGTCGGATACATACAGATCGGCCATGGAAGCAAGCTCGGAGGCGAAAGCGGGGTCGTTTTTTTCCTCGGCCGCATGGAAACGGAGATTTTCCAGCAGCAGGACCTCGCCGGGCTTCAGAGCCGCAGCCATGGCCGCAGTCTCGGCGCCTACGCAGTCGGGCGCCATTTTAACGGGACGCTCCAGCAGCTCGCCCAAGCGGACGGCTACGGGAGCAAGAGAAAACTCGGGCTTTACTTCCCCCTTGGGGCGTCCGAGATGAGAACAAAGTATCGCACAGCCGCCGTTGTCGAGGATATATTCGACGGTGGGCAGCGCAGCCGCTATCCTGGTATCGTCGGAAATAAGACCGTCTTTCATGGGAACGTTGAAATCACAGCGCATAAGGACTTTTTTCCCTCTGACGTCCATGTCTCTGACGGTCTTCTTATTGCAGTTCAAAGCAAAAACCCCCTTTATTTAAGCCCGGCAAAATCAAGCTGCCGCAGTGCCTCATAGCACATTACGGCCACGGAATTGCCGAGATTCATGCTCCGTGCGTCGCTGATCATGGGTATGCGCAGACAGCGGTCTTTGTATTTCTCGCGCAGCCATTGGGGAAGCCCCGCCGTCTCTTTGCCGAAGAGGATATAACATTCGTCGTTGAAGCGCACGTCGGTATAACGGTTCTCCGCCTTGGTGCTGGTCAGCCATATTTCGGCGTCGCCGACGAGCTGAAAAAAGACGTCAAGAGAATCGTATACGCGGATATCGAGCAGATGCCAATAATCCAGCCCCGCGCGTTTCACGGCCTTGTCGGAAATATCGAAGCCGAGCGGGCGGATAAGATGCAGTCTTGAGCCGGTCACGGCGCAGGTGCGCGCGATATTCCCCGTGTTCTGCGGGATCTCGGGCTCGACGAGAACGATGTTCAGCATTTTTCTTTCTGTTTGCCGGGCGCTGGGCACGGCTGCCTTTACATATTTTACCCGCTGCGTTCATTGTAATACCATTCACGGGCCAATTCAAGCGAATAAAGTCGACGGCGCGGGAACGAACGGACAGAAAAATATCCGCGCCCTGCGGATCTCCGATTTATATTGTATACTCCGCGGGCAAATATTGCAACCGCTTTGTCCAAAGACGTTACGACAATCATATATAAGAAAGATATTTGTCACTTTAAGGCCGCAATAAGCCTCGCCGACTATCCGGGAATGATCGCCGCCGCAGAACGAAAGTCGGCCGCAGAAAGCAAAGATGCTTTCCGCGGCCGATCTTTTTGCGCATCCACCGCGCCCGAATAATGGGAAATCGGGAGTCGGATAAGAGTTTTTGCTTAATATGGCAGCGTGATACGGGGTTTTACTTGTAATACTCGGCGTACCATTCGGCAAAGGCTCTCAGGCCTTCGCGGATGCCGATCTTCGGTGTAAATCCGTAGTCACTTTCCAGCGCCTCGGAATCTGCGTATGTCACAGGCACATCGCCGGCCTGCATGCCGACCAGTTCCCGGTGACCTTCAAAGTCGTAATCCTCCGGCAGCACTCCGGCGCGGACAAGCTCCTGCTGGAGCGTGGAGATATAGTCGAGAAGATTTTCCGGCTGACCGCCGCCGATGTTATATACGACATAAGGGGAAATCGGCAGTCCGTCCTCTCCGTTTTTCTTTTCCGGCGCGCCCTGCATCACCCGGTACACACCCTCGACAATGTCATCGATGAAAGTGAAGTCCCGGCGCATGTCGCCGTAGTTGAATATCTGGATGGTCTTTCCGGCGACCAGCTTCTGCGTAGCGGAATAGTAGAACATGTCAGGTCTGCCGACCGGTCCGTACACCGTAAAGAAGCGCAGGCCCGTGGACGGAATGTTGTAAAGCTTGCTGTAGGCATGTGCCAGCAGCTCGTCGCTCTTCTTCGTTGCGGCATAGAGGCTCACCGGGTTATCCACCTTATCATCCGTGCTGAACGGCACCTTTTTGTTCCCTCCGTATACGGAGGAAGAAGAGGCATATACCA
>JAGDDB010000231.1 GCA_017958265.1 Oscillospiraceae bacterium
GGTCTTTTCAATGACGTTTTTCAGGAGCTGATCGGGCGGCAGCGTCTCCGCGTCCAGCATCAGATTTTCAATGACAGCGGCGACTTTTCCACGGCGTTTTTAGCGCGCGCCGCAAGGCCCGTTTCGCCCGCGCTCATCGCGGCCATGCCGCAGAGACTGGCGTATCCGGTAAGCGTCAAGACCGACGAGATACTTATGCTGCTCAGGGACGAGGGCGAAAAAAATCTCAGGGACATCCTTCGCCTCAGCAGAGACAGATCCGAGCTGGCGGCGTCGCTGATGGCGATACTTGAGCTTTACAGAAACGAACAGATCAACATAGAGGACGCCGACGGCGCGATGATAATTACCCTGGCTGCGGAGGGCTGAGCGAAAGGAACGGTCATAAAAAATGGAATATGACAGCATAATAGAAAGCATACTTTTTGCCTCGGGAGACCCGTTTCCGATAAAAAGGCTCGCCGCGCTGCTCGACATAACCGAGGAAGAGGCGGAGGAGGCGGCAAAGCGCATATCCGACGCTTATTCCTACGACAATCGGGGACTAAGACTGATACGCCTCGATAATTCGCTGCAGCTGTGCTCCGCTCCGGAAAACGCGGAATGGGTACGCCGCGCGCTCGACAGCAGAAAGCCGCCCAAGCTTTCTCAGGCGGCAATGGAGGTGCTGGCGATAGTGGCGTACTATCAGCCCGCGACGAGGACATATATCGAGCAGATACGCGGGATAGACAGCTCTTATACCGTGGGCCTGCTCTGCGATAAGGGCCTGATAGAGCCCTGCGGCAGGCTCGATGTTCCGGGCAGACCCGTACTTTTCAGAACGACGGCGGCGTTTTTGAGAGCCTTCGGCCTTGAATCGCTCGAAGAGCTTCCGCCGCGGGCAGCTTCGCTGCCGGGCAGCGAGCTTGCCGAACTCCAGACCAGGATAGAAGGCTTCGCTCCGGAGGAATTGCCGTGAAAGCGCTGATCGCCGCCGCTGCCGTCATTGCGGCGCTGCTGCTGATGGTACTGCTGCTGCGGGTGAGGATGATCCTTGAGTATTCGGAGGGAGAAGCCTCCGCGCGGGTGGGCGTCGGCCCCGTGCTGATAGCTCTGAACGGGAAAAAAAAGGACGGAAGAAAAAAGAAAGAACGGGACAGCGGAAAAGAAGAAAAAAAGAAAAAGACCGGCGTCGGTGATTTCAGGGAAATGATATCGATAATTCTTGAAATCAGGGACAAAATAAAACGCAGGCTCACGGTTGACGAGCTTACGTTGTGGTACCAGAGCGCCGCGGATGATCCCGCGGACGCCGCCATGGCCTTCGGCGCGGCCTCGGCGGGAGCGGATATTCTTCTGCCGCTTATCGGACGGGAACTGAAAATAAAAAAACGGGATGTGCGCATAGGAGCCGACTTCACGGCGAGCGAAAGCCGCGTATACGCGAAGGCGGCACTGTCTCTTCCGGTGTGCGCCTGTATCCGCGCTGCCGCGGTGTTCGCGGGAAGCGCGGGTAAGGCGGCTCCGAATAAAAAAACGGAGGACGGATGAATGGAAAACAATTCTTTAGGCGAGCTTATGGGTATCACAATGGAAAAGCTCAGGGAAATGGTCGATGTGAACACCATTGTCGGCAAGCCGATCAGCACCGACGACGGTATCACGCTCATACCGGTTTCCAAAGTCAGCTTCGGGTTTGCATCGGGCGGATCCGATTTTCCGACTAAAAATCAGACGTCGGGACAGAAAAACGCTTTCGGAGGAGGCGGAGGGGCCGGAGTGAAGATCGACCCCGTGGCTTTCATAGTGATAAAGGACGGATTTGTAAGGATGATAAGCGCAAATCCGGCCTATGCCTCGCCTCTTGAAAAGGCCATTGAGATGGCGCCCGGTATTATTGATAAAGTCAAGGAGATAATACCGAATAAAAAAGATGAGGATACGGAACTGTAGACCACTGATCATTGCGGCGGCAGCACTCATCGGGCTCGTGCAGCCGCGTGCGGCCGCCGTTTCCGACGCGGCGCCGGACATAAGCGCCGAGGCGGCGGTGCTGGCGGACGCGGACAGCGGAACGGTGATTTACTCGCTGTGCGCGGATAAAAAAATGAGTATCGCGAGCACGACCAAGATCATGACAGCGCTGGTAGTGCTTGAGCGGCTGCCCACGGATACCGTAGTCGAAATAAAGCCGGAATGGACCGGCGTGGAGGGCAGCTCGATGTATCTCGCTGCCGGAGAAAGGTACAGCGTCGAAGAACTCCTGTACGGCCTTATGCTGTCCTCGGGCAACGACGCCGCCCAGGCTCTCGCGTGCTGCGTAGCGGGCAGCGCCGACGGCTTCGCGGAGCTTATGAACGAAAAGGCGGCCCGTATCGGCATGAGCTCGACTCATTTTACCAATCCTCACGGCCTGGACGATGAGGAGCATTATTCCACCGCCGGGGATCTGGCTCTGCTCGCGGCGGCGGCAATGAAGGAGCCCGAGTTTGCCCGCATCGTATCGGCGGAGAGCGCAGACGTCGCCGGGAGGCGGCTGAGCAACCATAACAAGCTGCTCAAGCTCTATGACGGAGCAATAGGGATAAAAACGGGGTATACCCTCTCGGCGGGGCGCACGCTCGTAGGCTGCGCCAGGCGCGGAGCGACTACGCTGATTTGCGTCACTCTCAACGATCCGGACGACTGGGAGGATCAGGCCGCGCTGTTCGACTGGGGCTTTTCGGAATATGAGACCGTGGATCTCGGCGGCATGAGCTGCAGTATCGAAGTGGAATCCGGCGTACAGACGGACGTGACGGCCTCATGCGCGGAAGGAAAGATATTCGCGGAGAAGGGCAGCGCGGAGATACGCATGCACGCGCCACGTTTCGTATACGCCCCCGTGGGCAGGGGAGACAGCGCCGGGAAGATAGAAGTGTTCGTCGGCGGCGAGCCGGCGGGCAGCTATGAGCTGCGTTATGACGCGGACGTCCCGCTCAACGAAAACGAAGCTTTGGATTTTTGGGAAAGACTGAAATGGGCATGGTATTTCGCCTGCCGCAGCGGATACCGGACGTATCCGGCGATTTATTGATATGAAAGAAAGACTGCAGAAAATCATTTCGGAACACGGCCTGAGCTCGCGCAGAGAGGCGGAGCGCCTCATAGCAGACGGCAGGGTATGCGTAAACGGCATACCGGCCGTACCGGGCACGCGTGCCGACGACGAGACGGACAGAATAACGATAGACGGCATCCCGCTTGTTAAAAAAAGCAAGCGGGTTTACATAATGCTCAATAAACCGCGCGGATACATATGTACTCTCAGGGACGAATTGGGCAGAAAAACGGTGACCGAGCTGGTCAGGGACTGCGGAGAGAGGGTATATCCCGTGGGGCGCCTCGACGGCAACTCCGAGGGACTGCTGCTGCTGACGAATGACGGCAGGCTGACCAACGCGCTGACGCACCCGTCGAGAGGAGTGCAGAAGGTATACTCGGTCAGAGTGGAGGGCGAGGATATTGCCGGCGCTCTTGAAATGCTGCGCGGGAGCGTGCAGCTGGAGGACGGGCCGGCAAAAGCGGTATCGGTAAAGCTAATCAGAGACGACGGAGCGAGAGCGGTGATCGAGATCACCGTCACGGAGGGCAGAAAGCACCTTGTGCGCAATATGTGCGCCGCCGTCGGGCTTGAAGTGAAGCGGCTTATAAGGATATCCGAGGGCGGGCTTGCGCTCGACGGGCTCAGAACGGGCAAATGGCGCTTTTTGAGAGACGATGAGCTGGAAAAGCTGCGCCGCTTTATGTGACGATGCGGAAGAACTTGCAAAACACGAGCGCAAAATGATAAAATCATTAAATGGTAATCCGACAGGACAATATTACGAAACGGATCGTGAATGAATGGATAAGGACATTATTTCCCTGATCGAAGAAAAACGAGGCGGTTTTTCAAAGGGACAGATACGTATCGCGGAGTATATAAGCGCAAACTCGGACAAGGCCGCTTTCATGACCGCGGCGAAGCTGGGGCGGAAGGCGGAGGTGAGCGAATCGACGGTGGTGCGTTTCGCCTTGGAGCTCGGCTTTGCGGGATATCCGGAAATGCGCAGAGCGCTGCAGGAGATGATACGCAACCGCCTGACCTCGGTGCAGAGGATCGAGGTGGCAAAGAACGTGATGGGCAGCAAGGACACGCTGTCGAGCATACTTTCCTCCGATACGGAAAAAATAATACTTACGCAGAATTCCGTGGACAGGGAAAGCTTTGCCAAGGCCGTGGAAAAGATCCTTGCCGCCAAGCATATCTACATACTCGGCATGCGCACCTCCTATGTGCTGGCGATGTTCATGGGCTTTTATTTCAATATGATGTTCGACAATGTCAAGGTGCTGCATGAGGGCGTATCGGGAGAGATATTCGAGCAGCTTCTGCGCATAGAGGAGGAAGACGTGCTTATAGGCATCAGCTTCCCGCGCTACTCAAAGCGCACGGTTAAGGCCGTCAGATACGCCCATGACAGGGGCGCGCAGGTCATATCCGTGACCGATACGGACACATCGCCCATTGCAAAGCTCGCGGATATATGCCTGCTTGCGAAAAGCGACATGGTTTCTTTCGTGGATTCGCTGGTGGCTCCGCTCAGCCTCATCAACGCGTTGATAGTCGCCGTAGGCACACAGACGGACGAAAAGCTGTCGGATACCTTCGGCGCTCTTGAGCAGATGTGGGAAGCTTATGAGGTCTATGAAAAAGCTGACGGCTGACGTGGCGGTAGCGGGCGGCGGAGCGGCCGGATTTATGGCCGCGATAACCGCGGCGGAGCTCGGAGCGCGCACGGTGATAGTCGAGCCGGAGGATCGCCCGCTGAAAAAACTCAGGATCACGGGAAAGGGACGCTGCAACGTTACGAACGACTGCGACGCGGACACGGTGATCAAAAACATTCCGGTAAACGGAAAATTCCTTTACAGCGCGCTGAAAAGCTTTCCGCCGTCGGAGACGATGGCCTTTTTCGAAGGCCTCGGGGTCGCGCTGAAAACGGAGCGGGGAAACCGGGTTTTTCCCGTTTCGGACAGGGCGGGAGACATTGCCGAGGCGCTGCTTCGGCGCGCGGAAGAGCTGGGAGTAAGGCTGATAAGAGACAGAGCAGCCGATGTCGCCGTAGGCGAAAACGGCTCGGCAGAAGGGCTGAAATGCTCCGATACTTTTGTCGGCTGTGCCGCCGCCGTCATAGCCACGGGAGGACTGTCCTATCCCGCGACGGGTTCCACCGGGGACGGGTACGGCATGGCGAAACGGCTGGGGCACGGCGTTGCCGAGCTGAGACCGTCGCTGGTGCCGTTGACCTCGCCGGACGCGGAGTGCGGCATGATGCAGGGCCTGTCGCTGAGAAACGTGCGCCTTACCGTGAAAAAGAGCGGGAAAGAGATATTTTCGGGGCAGGGAGAAATGCAGTTCGCGCATTTCGGCATTACCGGCCCGCTGGTGCTGTCGGCCTCGGCGCATATGCGCAGGGACGGAGAATATGAGGCGGAGATAGACCTGAAGCCCGCGCTGGACGCGGATAAGCTGGACGCGCGCATACTCAGGGACTTTGCGGAAAATATCAACAGGGATTTCAAAAATGCCCTGGGAGATCTGCTGCCGAGGCTGATGATACCGGTGGTGATATCGCGCAGCCGCATCCCGCCGGATACAAAGGTGAACTCGGTGACAAGGGCGCAGCGGGAAGAGCTGGTGCGGCTGCTGAAGCATTTTACCGTAAGGATAGACGGGACAAGGCCGGTGGAAGAGGCAGTGATCACCTCGGGAGGGATCAGCGTAAAGGAGATCGTTCCTTCGACGATGGGCTCGAGGATAGTGAACGGCCTGTTCTTCGCGGGAGAAATAATCGACGTGGACGCATATACCGGAGGCTTCAATCTGCAGATAGCCTGGGCCACGGGGCGCGCCGCGGGACAAGCCGCGGCGGAACTTGCGGGAGGAATATGATATGAAAAAAAAGACTGCAATAGCGATAGACGGGCCCGGAGGCGCCGGGAAAAGCACGCTTGCCCGCGCCATAGCCGAAAAGCTGGGGTACAGATACGTTGATACGGGAGCCATGTACCGGACCATAGGTCTGTACGTGCTGCGCTCCGGCGCCGATCCGCACTCCGCGGACGAGGTCGTTCCGCTGCTGAAAAAGATAAAGATAGACATCGACTATAACGCGGAGGGCGCGCAGACCATGATGCTCAACGGCGAAGACGTCACGGGCCTGATAAGAACGGCGGAGATATCCATGTACGCCTCGGCGGTTTCCGCGATACCGGAGGTAAGGGCCTTCCTGCTCGACACGCAGCGCGGCATGGCGAAAAAGCACGATGTTATCATGGACGGCCGGGATATAGGCACGGTCATCCTGCCCGACGCGAAGGTTAAGATATTTCTGACCGCGGCCGCGGAGGTGCGCGCGCAGAGGCGCTGGAAAGAACTGCGGGAAAAGGGAAGCGGGCAGAGCTTCGAGGAAGTACTCAAGGAGATAAACGAAAGGGACGCCGCCGACTCCGGCAGAGCCGTGGCGCCTTTGAAGCCTGCGGAGGACGCCGTGACGCTTGACACGACCGGCATGGATATCGATCAGGCGCTGCGGGCCGCATGCGAAATAATCGAAAGAAAGACAAAAAAATGAGTACCGTTTACAGAATTTACTATAATATCCTGTTTGTCATATATCACTTTATTTACCGTATGCGCGTGCTGCATGCCGACCGTGTGCCCGAAGGGCCGATGCTGGTATGCGGAAACCATACGTCTTTGTCCGATCCCATCATTATCAGTCTGGCGCTGGGCAAAAAAACCTTTGTGCGGTATATGGCGAAGATCGAGCTTATGCGCATACCGCTGCTCGGTGCTTTGCTGAGGGCCATCGGCACTTTCGGAGTGGACCGCGGCAACAGCGATATCACAGCGGTCAGAACGGCCATGCGCATACTCAAGGACGGCGGGACCGTGGGGATATTTCCGGAGGGAAAGCGGGTAAGCGAAGAAGAAAAAGCGTCTGCCAAGACCGGGGCGATAATGCTGGCCTCCAAGACCGGGGCGAAGATACTGCCCGTTTACGTGCCGCGTAAAAGACGCCTGTTCGGCAGGCTTAACGTGGTTATAGGCGAGCCCTATACCGTTGAGCGCACCCACGGCGGCGCCGAAACGTACGCGCCCATTGCCGGCGAGCTTCTGGAAAAGATCAACATGCTTAAGGAAGAGAGCGGAGAATGACTGTAACGGTGGCTGCGCACGCCGGATTTTGCTACGGCGTGAGAAGAGCGGTCGAGATAGCCGAGAAAGAAGCGCCCGGAGGCTGCTGGACGCTGGGAGAGCTTATCCACAACCGCAGAGAGACCCGGCGGCTGGAAAGTCTGGGCGTAAAAAGAGCCGGAAGCACGGACGAGATACCGGACGGGGCAACGGTAATAATCCGCTCCCACGGGGAGCCGGACCGGGTATACGATGAGCTCAGGGCCAAGGGCTGCCGCATCGCGGACGCGACCTGCCCCAACGTGGAAAGGATCCACCGCATAGTCCGCAAGGCCTCCGCGGAAGGTCGGAGAGTGATCATCATCGGGGCCGCGGAGCACCCCGAAGTGCGGGGGATCTGCGGCTGCTGCAGCGACGCGCTGGTGTTCAGAAACCTCGAAGAAATACGCGAATGGATAAAAATTCATCCTTCAGAGTATGAAATTCCCGTAACGATCGTGTTCCAAACGACCGAAATACGTGAAAGAACGAAAAAATGTGCTGATTTTTTAAAAAAAGTGTATACAAATCACGAATTATTTGATACAATATGCGAAGCTACATCCAGCCGCCAAAAGGAGGCCGGAAAGCTTGCCGCCGCATGCGATGCCATGATAGTAGTAGGAGACAGGAGCAGCGCAAATTCGCTGAGATTAGCAGAAATTTGCGGGGATGCTTGCAGGAAAGTCGTTTTTGCCGAAACAGCCTCCGAACTTGACCTGTCGGAACTTAATGATGTCATAACATTAGGCGTCACGGCCGGAGCGTCAACTCCGGCTTGGATTATTAAGGAGGTTTGTTCAAGAATGTCCGAAGAGATCAATGCCGAGGTAAAAATCGAAGAGACCGCGGCTGAGGAAACCTCAGTCGAAACGGCTGCCGCAGAGGCGCCGGCGGAGATCGCCGCAGAGGCTCCGGCCGCTGCTCCCGCAGCTGAGGAGACCTTTGACGAGATGCTCGAAAAGAGCATCAAGACCCTGACTACGGGGGAAAAAGTAACTGGTATAGTGGAGTCGATAAACGCCACTGAAATAACAGTTGATCTCGGGACCAAACATTCGGGCTACATACCCATCTCCGAGCTTTCCGACGACCCGGAGCTTAAGCCTGAAGACATAGTCAAGGTAGGCGATCAGATAGAGACCTACGTTATGCGTGTCAGCGACGTCGAGGGGACGGTAATGCTCTCCAAGAAACGTCTCGATACCGTGAAAAACTGGGATTTCATCGAGCAGGCCCGCGAGAACAGAGACGTGCTTGAAGGCACCGTTACCGAGGAAAACAAGGGCGGCGTCGTTGTGAGCATAAAGGGCATCAGAGTGTTTGTGCCCGCTTCGCAGACCGGCCTTCCCAAGGAAGCGCCCATGGCCGAGCTTCTCAGGCAGAAGGTGCGCCTGCGCATCACCGAGGTCAACAAGTCCAGACGCGGAGTGGTCGGCTCCATCCGCGCCGTACAGTATGAGACGCGCAAGGCCGCCGCGGAGAAGA